>JAUNVN010000027.1:6651-12259 GCA_030537655.1 Bowdeniella nasicola
GGGAAAGTCCCTCAATAAAATCCACGTCCGGTTTATCCATCTGCCCGAGGAATTGGCGTGCATATGCCGATAGTGATTCGACATAGCGGCGTTGGCCTTCGGCGAAAATCGTGTCGAATGCCAGTGATGACTTCCCTGAACCTGACAGTCCCGTAAAGACAATCATCTGTCCTCGCGGTAAATCGAGGTCAACATTTTGGAGATTGTGCTCCCTGGCCCCAGAAATCAGTAGTCGCTCACTCACAACCCGATGGTAGGCACGCCTGGGCCCGCATGCGAATGTTAGTGAAATCCGGCGCATCTTCTTCGCCCGCAGCGTAATTGCCTGCTGGCACAATGGGGACTATGAAACTTGTAACCAGTGCGAATCACACCGTTGAAGTGATGGCCGTTGCGCCGATGGATAACAATATCTACCTACTCACCGACCATGCCAGCGGGGATTCCTTGCTGATTGACTGCGCTAATGACAGCGCCGGGATTCTCGATTTTGTTCGCACCAGGCGGGTGACTCGGATTGTGACCACCCATCGTCATGCCGATCATCTTGGGGCGCTCGCCCAGGTTAGTGCCGCCTTGCAGGTGCCTGCCTATAGCGGAGTTGATGACCTGAAAGCTATTCAGGATGCGACCGGTGTCTACCAGTATCCCCTCGCCGATGGTGAGATCTTTCAGGTGGGAAAAACTCCTGTGCACGTCACCCAACTGGTGGGTCACACCCCCGGTTCAATTGCGCTGACCATCTATCCCGATGGTCATCCGCCGGTAATATTTACCGGTGATTCCCTCTTTCCCGGGGGTGTGGGCAAAACGTGGAGTGATGCGGATTTCACCCGCCTCCTTGACGATGTGGTCACCAAAATCTTCGCTGTCCTTCCCGATGAGACGATTGTGCTCCCCGGACACGGTAAGGCCACCACGATCGGTGCGGAGCGCGGCAGTATCGACCAGTGGCGCGCCCGCGGCTGGTAGCTCTTACATCGTGTGTATATCGGGCCACCACAGATCGTGGCGGTCTTTGCGCCGTTTCATCCGCCATGTCGCTTCGAGGGCAAGGATCAGCACGGCCAACCAAATCAGAATGTAGGTGGGCAGTTCCGCCACGGTGATTGTCTCGTGCAGGAGCACAAATGCCACCAGGACGAGCAGGACTGGTTCCAGATAGGACAACAACCCGAAGAGCGCAAACGGCAGCAGCATTTGCGCCCCGGTATAGATCGCCATAATTCCGGCAGAAAATACGCCTAACCCAAGGATCATCGCCAGCAGTTTGACGTCCGTTACTTTCGCGAGTTCTTCCGGGCTGCGCACCATCCAGGCGGCGATGGGGACGGCGATGAGCATTTCTGCCCACAGACCCGCCGAGGTCGCCATCCGTGCCAGGCGCCGAGAAACGAAATACATCGGATAGCCGATAGCCACCACCAAGGTGGGCCACCCCAGTCCCCCGGTGCGAATGATCTCGTAGAGGACCCCAAGGGCGGCCAGCACCGTCGCAAAGGCTTGCCCGCGCGTGATTGATTCGTGAAACCCAACCCGACCAATAACGATCATCACCAGCGGCATCAAGAAGTAGCCCAGTGACATTTCGGTGGTGCGTCCAGCTCCCGGTGCCCAGGTAAAGAGCACCATCTGAGCCACAGCAAGCAGTGAGTTAATAATCAGGACGGGCAGACGCCACCACGCAGTGAATAGCGAAGCGACGAACCGTACAATACGTGGACCACGTTTGGTCACCAACATCGCCACGGTGAGGGCTGGGAAGGTTAACAGCAGCCGCCACCCAAAGATCTCCCACGGTCCAAAGTGGGGTGCTAACACTGCGGCGTACCACACCAGCAGCGCAAAACCGGTGGATGCCCCCACCGAGGCGATGACACCTCGGCGCGTGATCGGGGAACTCGCTGAGATCAATTCGCCTCCCGCATTTGTCGTAGTTCTTTTTTCAGATCTTTGACTTCGTCACGTAGCCGTGCTGCTAATTCAAACTGTAAGTCCGCTGCTGCCTGGCGCATCTGATCGGTCAGTTCGCCAATCAGCTGGCATAGGTCAGCTTCGGATTCACGTGCCATGGTGACACGAATATCGGCAGCCGCCGCTTTCTTCTCCTGAGGGCTCGCCCCGCTGCCCGCACCGCGGTACCCACCGGCCAGCAACGTTTCCGTATCGACGACTTCACGCGCCAACATGTCGGTAACGTCCGCGATTTTCTTCCGTAAGGGTTGCGGGTCGATCCCATGTGTCTGGTTATACGCAATTTGTTTTTCTCGCCGCCGCTCTGTCTCATCAATAGCACGTCGCATCGCAGCGGTGATGGTGTCGGCATACATGTGGACTTCGCCGGTAACATTCCTCGCAGCGCGACCAATTGTTTGAATCAAAGAGGTGGCGGAACGTAAAAATCCTTCCTTATCGGCATCCAATATCGCGACCAGGGAAACTTCTGGCAAATCCAAGCCCTCACGCAGCAGGTTAATACCTACCAGTACATCGAATTCACCCAGCCGTAGTTCGCGTAGTAACTCCACTCGCCGTAACGTGTCGACATCGGAGTGCAGGTATTGCACACGCACCCCTTTATCAAGGAGGTAGTCGGTCAGATCTTCGGCCATGCGTTTGGTCAAGGTGGTAACCAAAACTCGTTCTTGTTTGTCCACACGGGTGCGAATTTCCGCGAGAAGATCATCAATTTGGCCTTCGGTGGGTTTGACCACCACTTTGGGATCAACCAGACCGGTTGGGCGAATAATCTGTTCGACAACCCCGTCGCTGCGTTCCAGTTCGTAGGCCCCAGGCGTTGCCGACATGTAGACGGTCTGACCGATCCGCTCGAGAAATTCTTCCCATTTCAACGGGCGGTTATCCAGCGCTGATGGTAGTCGAAACCCGTGCTCAACCAGGGTGCGTTTACGCGACGTGTCCCCTTCAAACATCGCCCCAATTTGCGGGACGGTGACGTGGGACTCGTCAATGACCAAAACAAAGTCATCGGGAAAGTAATCCAGCAGGGTGTGCGGCGGACTACCGGCGGCGCGCCCATCAATATGGCGTGAATAGTTTTCAATGCCCGCACATGAACCCACCGTGCGCATCATTTCCAGATCGTAGGTGGTGCGCATCCGTAAGCGCTGGGCTTCAAGGAGTTTATTTTGGCCTTCAAGTTCCTCCAGCCGCTCGTGCAATTCCGCTTCGATATCACGCAGCGCGCGTTTCATCCGTTCCTCGCCGGCCACATAGTGGGAAGCGGGAAAGAGATAGACGTGGTCGGTGGTGTCAATGACATCACCGGTGACCGGATGCAAAGTGGAGAGCGCATCGATTTCATCACCGAACATTTCGATGCGGATCGCCAGTTCTTCATAAACGGGGATGATCTCGATCGTATCGCCGCGCACCCGGAATGTCCCGCGGGTGAAGGCCATATCGTTACGGGTGTATTGCATCTGTACGAACTGGCGTAAGAGTTCGTCACGATCAATTTCCATCCCGACATGCAGCGGCACCATCCGGTCAACATATTCCTGCGGGGTGCCTAGGCCGTAAATACACGAGACCGATGCCACCACAACCACGTCGCGGCGAGTAAGCAGTGCGTTGGTTGCCGAGTGGCGCAGTCGCTCAACCTCATCATTAATGGAGGAGTCTTTTTCGATATACGTATCGGTTTGCGGAACGTAGGCTTCTGGCTGGTAGTAGTCGTAGTAGGAAACAAAATACTCCACCGCGTTATTGGGCAGCAGTTCACGTAGTTCTGCAGCTAGTTGCGCGGCGAGGGTTTTATTTGGGGCCATCACCAAGGTGGGGCGTTGAACCCGTTCGATCATCCACGCGGCCGTTGCGGATTTCCCCGTCCCGGTGGCCCCGAGAAGCACCACATCTTGTTCACCGGCTTGCAGCCGCGCTGCCAGGTCAGCAATCGCGGTGGGTTGATCCCCTGATGGGCTGAAATCGGCGATTACCTCAAAGGGATGTTCAGCGCGAATAATTTCTGTAGCTGCCATCGTTCACCCCCGTGATGTGCGGTTGTTCCTCCCTGACATCTCTACTGTGGGCCTTGGCGCACTATTCGGCAAGTGAGGGCTTTTTCCGCGGTCCACGCGACTTTATCAGCGAGGCTCCAATGGTGATGATGAGCACCCCGATGATCACCCCGAGGGACATCACGATGGAGATGTGCGGGATGTGTTCAAATGGCTGGCCATTATTGATGAAGGACAGCGAATTTGTGTGGAGGGCTTCGAAGATTAGTTTCACCCCAATAAACCCGAGGATCACTGCTAAGCCGTAGGGGAGGTAGACCACTCGATCCAAAAGCCCACCGAGCAGGAAGTAGAGTTGACGCAATCCCATCAGTGCAAACAAGTTGGTCGAAAACACCACAAATGGGTCTTTTGTTAGTCCAAAGATCGCGGGGATGGAATCCAACGCAAAGAGCAGATCGGTTGATCCGAGTGCGAGAATCACGATCAGCAGGGGGGTCCACACGGTTTTCCCGTCGACCTTCACGCGCAGTTTCATCCCCTCGTATTCATCCTGCAGTGGCAAAACTTTGCGTAGCTGTTTAATCAGCTGGTTTTCGCGATATTCATCTTCTCCATGCGAACGGATCAGCGAGATGGCAGTCCACAGGAGAAAGACCCCAAAGATGAAGAACACCCACGAAAATCGGGCAATCACTGCCGCGCCGATCAAAATCATGATGCCGCGCAGTACCAGGGCGATAATAATGCCGATCATCAACACTTCTTGCTGGCGGTTTAACGGCACGTGGAAGCGCGAAAGGATGATCACGAAAATGAAGAGATTATCGACGCTGAGCGAGTATTCGGTAATCCACCCGGCGTAAAATTCGGTCGCGAGCTGGCCATTGGCAACCAGGGCGAGGATTCCACCGAATAAGAGTGCGGCCGTAACGTAAATGCCCACCCAAATACTGCATTCGCGCATTGTGGGAATGTGCGGACGGCGTACCACCCACAAAAGATCGAAAACGATCACCAAAATCATCACAATCATGGCGATCGTTTCAAACAGTGGTGATAAATGTGCTGAACCCACCGGCAGCCTTTCTTTCGATGATGAGGTCTCTTCCACCCACGAGCGGTGGGCCTAACTCCGAGTGCCATCTGTGGCACTGTGATGACGAAGCGCAGACGTGGGAATACTCCCCCCAGCGCAACTATACCGAACCAAACCTGGCGGTGTACTCAACGCTCTGGCGTAGCCATTATTTCGCTCACAAGCCTTGTAATATCCGCCTGTAACTCGGTCAGCGTCGTCGCTGAGTTCACCACGTAGGTCGCAATGCGGCGACGGTCGGCGTCACTGGCTTGAGCATCAATACGCGCCTTCGCATCCGCAGCACTCATTCCGCGCGATGTCACCAGCCGCTCAATACGTACCTCGCGGGGGGCTTCAACGGTGATGACAATAGGAAAGTGCCCAGCGAGGCCACTTTCGGCAAGGAGCGGGATTTCGTGAATAATAAGTCCCGCCGCCACACTGGTGGGCGGCCAGGTCGCCCGCGTGGCGGCCGCGCGGGCTGCGGCGCGAATTTCCGGGTGAGTTATCGCTTCGAGGCGGGCGCGGGCTGCCTCATCACGAAAAA
>JAUNVN010000028.1 GCA_030537655.1 Bowdeniella nasicola
CTCACCCAATGAGGAAGCAACGTGGGAGGTGTCGTGGCCAAAAGCGCGACGCACCTCGGGGTGTGATCTGGCAGATGCCGTTGGGAGTGGAACCTACAGACTGAAAGTGAAGGTGGGCACCAAGGACGGGGAAACTGCCTTCCTCGTGCGTTAGCTACACCACGCCATCACGGGTTGAGCGTTTCAATAGCCGTGCCAGTCCCTCATGGATGGTGCGGGCACGCTGGGGGCCAACCCCTTCGACTTCTTGCAGCTGGGCAGCACCGGCGGCCAGGAGTTGATCGATGGAAGCGAAATGGCTGGCAAGTTCTTCCACGATCGCAAATGGCAGGCGGGGGATATGCGCTAAGAGGCGCAATCCGCGGCAATCTAAGGGCTGTTCACCACCGAGGGTGTCGGTTCCAAGTCCCAAGGTTGCTGCCACGTTGGTGAGTTCAACCAGTTGCGAGGTTGATAATTCGGCGAGCTCTTCCCGCACCTGATCGGGGGGAACACGCGAATATTCAGCTAATACGAGTTCAAAATCCCGCTCAACCCCGGCGATGAGCTCATCGAGTTGGAGTTTTATCAGCCGTCCGTCAACACCGAGTTCGGCAACATAGGAATCGATCTCATCCCAAATTCGCACCACCATTTCAAAGCGTTGTAGTACCTGGGCGACATCGTTAACGGTCACAATCCCACGCAGCTCCACGGCGGTGAGATGGATCAGGACTTCATCCAACCGGGCGCGGTAGCGTTCGAGGGTATTAAGTGCTTGATTTCCCCGCGAAATGATGACGTCTGACTGTTCAATCACATGGCGCTTCCCATCGACATAAAGCGCGATCATCCGCATTGACTGGGAGACAGAAATCACCGGGAATCCGGTCTCTTTCGCCACCCGGTCAGCGGTACGGTGGCGCATTCCGGTTTCACTGGTGGGAATGTCGGCCGACGGGACGAGCTGCACATTCGCGTGGGTGATGGTGTGATTTTCCATATCGAGCACCACCGCGCCATCCATTTTCGCTAGTTCCCGCAGTCGGGTGGCGGTAAAACGGACATGTAATTCGAATCCGCCAGAACACATGGCCGCAACGTTCTCATCGTGACCAAGCACAATTAACGCCCCGGTGTGACCACGCAAAATACGTTCTAACCCATCACGTAGTTCCGTACCGGGAGCAACCCAGCTGAGGGCGGAGCGCAGAGCGGACATAGGTGAAGTCTATCGGGCGGGCGGCTGTTCGGCGGGATCGTCCATCTCCTGGCGGGTGAGAGCCGCAGTGATGGCATCACGCACTGACCCCACTGGCACGATGCGCATTGAATCCGGGGCGCGCACGTCACTGTGGGCGGGAATAATCGCGGTGGTAAACCCCAGGCGCGCCGCTTCCGAAAGTCGGCGGGACATGGCGGTGACCGACCGTAACTGGCCGTTCAACCCCACTTCTCCGCAGGCAATCGTGGTGGCTGGAATAATCCGGTCAGCATGGGCACTAGCAACGGCGAGTACCACGGCGAGATCAACAGCCGGTTCACTGGTTTTTGCGCCACCAACCGTGGAGATATACACATCGAAGCGGTCCACGGGCAGGCCGACACGCCCCTGCAAGACCGCCAGCAGCATCGAGGTACGTGAAGGGGAGATCCCCACCGCGGTGCGCCTGGGATTGGTGAGATTGGTGGGGGTGAGTAGCGCCTGCATCTGCAGTGGCATCGGACGGCGGCCCTCAACCGTGATGGTCAGACACGTTCCCGGCACCGCCGCATCGGCACCTTCCAAAAACAGTCCCGAGGGGTCAGGTAGTTGGGTGGTACCGCGATCACCAAGGGCGAAACACCCGACTTCGTCAGTTGCGCCATAGCGGTTTTTCACCGCGCGTAACAGCCGTAAACTTGCGTGGCGTTCCCCCTCAAACATGCACACCACATCGACAAGATGTTCCAGGGTGCGCGGCCCGGCGATATTGCCATCTTTGGTGACATGTCCGACCACAATTGTCGGCAGATGGCGAGATTTTGCGGCTTCGATCAAGGCGTTGGTTACTGCCCGTACCTGCGTGATGGAGCCGGGTGAGCCCGATGCGCTGGCAGTGTAGAGGGTTTGTACCGAATCAACAATCACCAACGAGGGCGCCACCGCAGCAATTTGTGCAAGTGCCGCGTCAAGGTCGGTGAGCGCAGCAAGGTGGAGATGGTCACTGATCGCTCCGATCCGGTCGGCCCGGATTCGCACCTGGGCCGCACTTTCTTCCCCGGTGAGGTAGAGCACCGGAGCCCGCCCCTCACGCTCGGCTCGCCGGGCGGCAGTCGCCGCCAGGTCAAGCAGTAAGGTGGATTTCCCAACTCCGGGTTCACCGGCCAGTAGGATCACCGCGCCGGGCACAATTCCACCGCCAAGAACCCGGTCAACTTCACTCAGGCCACATGAGCGGGCAGTCGCATCATCGGGAGAGATCTGACTGATCGGTTCGGCAGGGGTGACCGGAGGGAGCGCGGCGGCGTGAACGGGGGGTGGGGCAGCCATTTCGGTGATAGTTCCCCACGCGCCACACTCGGGACACTGTCCCACCCACTTGGTGGTATCCCACCCACATTCTTCACAAACGTAGTGCACTTTCGCTCTGCCCATAGCCCTAGCCTACGTGGCAAAATATTGGCAGAAACTGTTACCTGGAAGGACAGCCATGACAATACAGGTGCTGACCGATGAGATCCTAACAACGATTCACCAGCGTGCAGCATTGAATGATGCGGCGCATGAATTTTGTCAAGCTGATCTCCAAACGCTAGCCGAAGCCGGTTATCTGCGCGCGTTTGTGCCGAAGAAATACGGGGGTGGGGGACTGAGTTTGGAGGCGATTGTCGGCGAACAAATCCGACTCGCCATGGCTGCTCCGGCTACCGCTCTTGCCGTCAATATGCACCACATCGTTGTTGGCGTGGGCCGGATGCTTGATGAGGCTGGTCTTGCGGGGGGAAAGAAAATTCTCGAAGATGCCGCAGCTGGGCACCTGTTTGCTTTCGGGATTTCCGAACCGTCAAATGACCTGGTGCTTTTCGGCTCAATCACCGAGGCCAAACCCGTTGGTGATGGCGGCTATGCATTTAGCGGAACCAAAATTTTTACGTCGCTAGCGCCCGCCTGGACGCGACTGCTCACTTTCGGTCGCGACGATAGCCAGGGCGAGCCGATGAGTGTCTTTGCGATCTTACACCGCGAAGACGGCGGTTTTGACATGAAAGAGGACTGGGATGCGCTCGGGATGCGCGCCACCGGTTCACACACCACCAAGCTGCGCGAGGCGGTGGCGAAGAAAGATCAGATCCTCGCGCGCATCGAGCCGGGACCAAATGCACATCCGGTGGTGTGGGGAATCTTCTCCCACTTCGAGATCCTCCTTGCCGCCTGCTATACCGGGGTGGGTAAACGCGCCTTGGAAGTTGGCGTGCAAACCGTGAAGAACCGCGACAGCGTAAAAAACCAAACCAGCTACGCCAACAATCCCGATATTCGCTGGCGCCTTGCCGATGCGGCAATCCAGATGGATGGCATCTACCCGCAACTAACCTTGGCGGCGCGCGACCTCGACAGCGGTGTGGATCGCGGGGCGCTGTGGATGCCGATGGTCTCGGCCCTGAAAGTGCGCGCCACCGAAACGGCAAAAAACACCGTGGAAGCAGCGCTACGGGCCTGCGGGGGACGTTCCTACTACAACACGCACGAACTGTCCCGGCTCTATCGCGACGTCCTTGCCGGACTCTTCCAACCCTCCGATGACGAATCCACGCACGGCGCGTGGGCGAACGTGCTGTTTGGTCCGATCCAATAACTCCACGTAGCTAAGTGCGGCTGGTGAGGCTACCAGCCGCGCTTAGCTGTATTGACGACCAAGGCGCTACAGCAGCGTGTGTGGCGCGATGTCCAGATGCGGCTGCGTGAAGGCTTGTTTTAGTCTCCGAACAGCCACTTGGTGGGGGCGGTTTGTCGGCAGGCGTTGGCAAGCGCAGCCCCCTGTTCCGTGCGATCGTCACGCAAGTTCGGATCAACTTCTGGATTTCGCTTCCAATCCGCGGGATGCCAGACGTCTGCGCCGGAAAGCGCATTTTCCAGATACACCCGCTCACTGGGGATCGAGGTCGGCACGGTCATTCGCGTGTTCGGGGAGACGGGCGATGACACTGAGAATAGATGAGCTCACATTTCGCTACAAGACCGGTTTACCCGAAATTTTTTCGCATCTGAGCTACGAATTTCCTGCCGGAAAGCTCACCGCACTGACGGGACCTTCAGGATGCGGCAAATCCACCCTGCTCTATGTGTTGGGGCTGATGCTCTCTCCAACTGCGGGACGGGTGAGCTATAACGACAAGTCGCTCAGTGAGCTCGACGATTGTCAGCGCAGCGCTTTTCGTGCCCGCGAGATCGGGTTTATTTTCCAAGATTCCGAACTCGATGCGTTTCGCCCAATCCTCGAGTCCGTCATCGAGCCAGGTTTGTATGCCGGCCTGAAGGCAACCAAGCTGCGTCGAATCGGTTTGCAGTTGTTAACGCATGTCGGCCTTGGTGACCAAGCAGAGCAGAAACCCACACATATCTCCGGTGGCCAAGGTCAGCGGGCCGCGGTGGCGCGCGCACTGATCAACGATCCGGCGATCATCTTGGCAGACGAGCCGACGGGCAACCTCGATCGGGACAACGCGGCAATTGTGCTTGACTTGCTGCAAACCGCTGCCAGCGAGGGGCGAACGGTGGTGGTGGCAACCCACGACCCGTTCGTAAAGGACGCCTGCGATTGCGTCATCGACATCGCCGAGGAGCGAGACGGATGATTCTGGGTGAACTGTTTCGTGACGCCTGGCGCGATGCGCGCATGCAAATCATCCCCACCTTACTGCTCATTATTGTCGCGCTCGGCGCAACCATCGGTGCGCTGCTCACCGCAGGCCAACAGGTCGCCCAGCAGCAAATCCTCGAAAACAAGCTGCAAAGCCCTGCCGCGGGGCTGATCGTGATCCGCGCCCAAAACGGCACGATTAACCCCGCCGTGGTCTCGATGCTGCAACGCACAGATGGGGTTGAAGCAGCCTTCGGTGTCGGCGATATCATCACGGCCGAACCCTCCATTCCTGGCATACCCGTCACCGCATGGGAAGTCACCGACGTCACCGCCGCCTACCGTCTCACCACGGGGCGTGCGCCGCGCACTGGCGAAGCGGTGATCGCCGAAAACCTGCTGCCAACGCTCGGGTGGGACCAACCGGCCGGTTCAATTACCACTCCAGCTGGCGGCGTCGTCGGCGTTATCGCTGGCGGGGCGCCGCGACCCGGATATAACACGTTCGCCGATGCCGTGCTCATCCAAGCCGATCATCTCACCGAGCTGCGCAGCATCTACGTGATGGCGCAAACGCTCGCCGACGTCTCCAATACGCAGGCGGCCGCACTTTCCTACATCGGTGAGGAGTTGGACACCGCTGTGGAAAGCTCCGGACTGCAAATCGTCAGCGAACTCACCCAGGGTGATTACGCCGCTTACGCGCGCTCCATGCTGCTGACCGTGCTGGCGCTTGGCGCATTCCTCACCGCGATCGTGTCACTGACCTACGTGCTGCTGTACAAACGCCTGCTTGGTCGCCGCCGCGCACTTGGCATCACTCGCTCTGATTTAGCGCTGGTCACCCTCATCCGCATCGCGATTCCGATCGCAATCGGAGCAATCATTGGTGGGAGCGGGGCTTTTGTCCTCTCGCGTTTCCGCTACGGCCCGCTGCCTGCGTCCTACGCGATCGCCGTGGTGAGCGCCATCGCCTCCACCTCCTGCCTTGCGGCAGCGGTGCCGATCGCCTGGGCGGTCCGTCGCGATCCCGTCACCATTCTCCGCAGCGCCTAATATCGCGCGAAAAAGACGCGGGCAACGATGTTGCGCGGCGCTGCATGCAGATCGAGGTTTCCTCGATGGCGATTGTCGAACAGCCACCATCACTGCGCGGCCTTGTCGCCGACACAACGCCGAAAGACCCTCACCTGAGTGGGGCAAATACTGATATGCAAGTGGCGCTGGTCACCAAATCCGGCGGTAATCCAGCTGCCATCGGGCCGTGACAGCTCCCGGGTGCTTGGAATTGGCGTGTGAATTCGGTGCGAGCGTGTCTCGCAGTGCTGCTGCGTTGGAGTTAGGGGCGTTGCGCGAAGCGTTCCAACAGTTCGGTGTTGCCCGAAACGATCAGCACGTCATCGCGATTGATGCGCGTATTTTCGGTGGCATACTCAAACGGCTCACCCGGAGGTTTCACGCCGATAACGGTGATGCCATATTTCTTGCGAATCTCCGACTCGGCGAGCGTGAAGCCGTGCGTTTCTTTTGGTGGACGCATCTTCACCATCGTGAAGCCGTCTTCCATCTCAATGAAATCGAGCATCCGGCCAGAAACCATGTGGGCGACGCGTTGGCCGGCGTCATGTTCGGGATAGACCACGTGGTGGGCGCCGATACGACGCAAAATCCGGCCGTGCTCCGCCGAGATGGCTTTCGCCCAGATCTGTGGCATCCCCAAATCGACAAGGTTGCCGGTGATGAGCACGCTCGCTTCCAGCGAGGTCCCCACCCCGACCACCGCAACGGGAAATTCACTCGCGCCCAGCTGGTCGAGCGCTTCGGGATTAGACGCGTCAGCTTCCACCAGCGGCAGACGGCCAGACCACTGCTCAATCAGGTCCGGATTCTTCTCGACAGCGAGGACCTCACGGCCTGATTTTTCCAGCGTGATTGCCAGCGCCGAGCCAAACCGGCCAAGCCCAATTACCAACACGCCCGCATCATTATCGGCCACGGTGCCATCCTTTCATTCCTAGCGTTATCTTCGCACACCCAGCTATCCGACCGCGGGACGTTCTTCGGGCATGCGGATCACACGCCGGCGGCTGCGCAGCGCGAGTGCAGCAGCCAGCGTCATTGTGCCCACCCGGCCCATAAACATCAGCGAAGTGATGACATATTTCCCGGCATCGGGCAGGTGGCCGGTAATCCCGGTGGAAAGACCAACCGTGCCAAAGGCTGAGATCACTTCGAAGAGCACCGTATCGAGTTGAAAGTTCGTGATCGAGAGCAGCACTAACGTGGCGGTGCCCACCATGGTTGCGCCAATGAAGGCCACCGCCACTGCCAGGCGCACCACATCGGCACCAATCCGGCGGCGGAAGGCTTCAATATCACGATCGCCGCGCGCTTCGGCCATAATTGCAAGGACCAACACCGCCAGGGTTGTCACCTTTAGGCCACCACCAGTTGAGGCGGTTCCCCCGCCGATGAACATCATCGCATCTTGAAAAAACCAGGTGGCTTCGCGCATCTGGCCCACCGGGATGGTTTCCAAACCCGAAGAGCGGGCATTGACCGAATAGATCAGGGCGCTGAGGACCTTTTCGCCGGTATCAAGCCCCCCGAAGGTTTGCGGGTTGGTCCACTCCATAGCCGGGATCACAATGATCGCGAGGACCGACAGCGACGTGTAGGTGACGATCGTGAGTTTGGTATGCAGTGACCACTGGCGCGGATGGAAGAAGTGGCGGCGCAGATTCAACAGCACCGGGAAGCCGATCGCCCCCATCCCGGTACCAATCGCAATCGGTAGTCCGATCCACCAGTCCCCGCCATGGACCTGCAGCCCTTCTTCCAAGATCACAAAGCCGGCATTATTGAAAATTGACACCGCCATGAAGGCTCCATGCCAAGCTGCTTCCCCGGGGGGTTCACCCAGGACCATAAATCTGGGAAAGAGGATCGCAGCGAGGGTGAGTTGCACACTTGCCGCGACGACAATCACCGCACGCACGAGCGAACCGACTTCACCGAGGCGGTCGGTTTTGGTTTCCCGTGCGGTTAACAACCGTTGGGTGAGTCCGATGCGCCGGGAGACTGCAAAACCCAAGATGGATGCGAGGGTCATCACTCCCAGACCGCCAATGGCCGCGCCGGTCATAATCACCGCGTGGCCAAAGGTTGACCAATAGGTTGCGGTATCAACGGTTACCAGTCCGGTCACACACACCGCCGAGGTGGCGGTAAAGAGGGCATCAACCAGGGGAGCGTGACCTGGAGCGGCGGTGGCAATCGGCAGGCTGAGCAGCGCGGTGACCACGAGGACGATCGTGGTGAACACCAGCAGCGCAAGCCGGGCAGGCGAGGATTGCGCCATATCGTCGACCCAGTCATTGAGCCGACGTGTGAGCGCATGCCATCGCGTTGTGAACTCCTCCATCGCCTCTCAGCCTACCGCCACTATTTGCGATTGTGCCGCACAAAACCGGCCGAGCGCAGCGGCTAATCGGTGGCTAAAACCACCAGAGGGCACCCGATTCACGCTAGATTAACCTCATGGCAGCGCCACTCACACTCATTTGGGATCCGCAGCTGGTCGAATACGATTTCGGACCGGCCCATCCGATGGCGCCTGCGCGCCTGGAATTGACCTTCGCTCTGATGGATACGCTCGGACTGCTCGCCGATGACCAGATCACGTTGTGCGCCCCACCTCTGGCCACGACCACCCAGTTGGAGCGGGTGCATGACCGAGGCTATATTGCCGCGCTGATGGACCCCGATGCCCACAGCCCCCAGGCCCTTGCCACCTTTGGCATTGGCGGCAGTGACTGTCCGATCTTTCCCGGGATGCATCACGCTGCTGCCCGCCTCGCCGGTGGGGCGCTGTGCGCAGCCCAGCAGGTTGTTTGCGGCAACAGCCGTCGGGCGTTACATTTCGCTGGCGGAATGCACCATGCAATGCCCGCGAAAGCAGCCGGGTTTTGTCTCTATAACGACGCGGGTGTGGCCATTGCCGAACTGCTCGCCGATGGGGTTGAACCGATTGTGTATATCGATATTGATGCCCATCATGGCGACGGGGTGGAACGGATGTTTCGTGACGATCGGCGCGTGACAACCATCTCCATCCACCAGCATCCCTCCACGCTATTTCCACATACGGGCCTACCGACGGATATCGGGGGGAAAAATGCACGTGGCCACGCGGTCAACTGTGCCTTGCCACCCCAAACAAATTCGGCGGGATTTTTACGTGCCATCGAAGCGGTGGTCGCACCGATTCTCGCTGAGATCCAACCGGAACTTGTCATCACCCAACACGGCTGTGATGGCCACCGCGATGACCCGCTGACCGATATGGATCTCAGCGTTGATTGCTACCGCCAGGCAGCACTGGAACTGCGTGACCTCATCGAGGCTGAAACCGCCGGCAGGTGGGTGGCACTGGGAGGTGGAGGCTATGCGATCTGCCGGGTACCACCGCGCGCCTGGACCCACCTGGCTGCGGTGATGGCCGATTGTGAACTCGAACCCACCACCGCGATCCCCGCATCGTGGCGGGCCGCTGCGGCGAGCAGTGGCCGGTGTTTAGGTGCGCTGCCCACCACCATGACCGATGGTGATGAGATAAACCTCACGCCCTTCGCGTGGGGATATAACCCGGCAGATCCGGTAGATCAGGCAATAAACGCTACGCGTAAGGCCGCATATCCAGAACTGGGCATTGATCCGCATTCACTTTAAGGCGTAGCCGCGTTAATTCCCAAGATTCTGCGGATTTTTAAAGACGTCACCCGGTGATCGAACATGAGGGGGGAACAGTCCAAGCGATGGGCAGCGCGGTTGGCCACCGCGGCGCGCAGCACCCACGAGGGTGTCACCCCTGTTGCTAGGGTGACCCAAGGGGAGCGTGGTAGTTGAGTTTCCCCTCTAAATCTGCCAGGATTTGGCCAGGAATACTCGTCTCGCTCACGACTCGCCGTCAGAACGGACTATCATGGCCAACCTTGAATCTGCTCCTCGCTTCGTCACCGTTGCCGAGGTCGCTGAGATGATGCGCGTGTCGCGGATGACCGTCTACCGGATGGTGCACGCCGGGGAGCTACCCGCGGTGCGGATGGGGCGGTCCTATCGGGTACCGCTGGCAGCGGTGGAGGATCTCATCGCCCAGGGTTTAGCCGATTGGGAGCGTGATCGCGAGATTGGCCAGAGCGGGTAGAATAGTTTTTCGTGTGCTCGCCTGTGGGCGATAACCAAAACGAAAGAGGAGACTTATGGGTTCCGTCATTAAAAAACGTCGCAAGCGGATGTCAAAAAAGAAGCACCGTAAGTTGCTGCGCAAGACCCGTCACCAGCGGCGCAATAAGAAGTAGCTCTGATGGCCCGGCAGTTGCCGGGCCATATTCTTATCCAGGTCACTGCTTGCGCAGTGAGCGCACGATCATTGCCCCTGCCCACAGAGCCCCGGCCAGTGAGGCTGAACGCAGCCCACGCCCCAGACCGGTCATTAACCGGCGCCTGGATTGCGGGAAGGTGACAATCTCCCACCCGCGGCGACGCGCATAGGCGCGCAGGCGTGGTTCGGGGTTCACTGCCACCGGATTTCCAACCGATTCCAACAGCGGGACGTCATTGATTGAATCGCCGTAGGCGTAGGAGGCAACCGTATCGATATTGCGCGCTTCGGCCAGCTGCACAATCGCTTCGGCTTTCATCCGGCCGTGTAAAAACGGTGCTTGTAACCGTCCGGTATACACCCCGTTGTGCGCTTCGGCTCGCGAACCGAGCGCCCCGGTGGCGCCCAGACGCGCGGCAATATGTTCCGATAGCTCCAAGGGGGTTGCGGTCACCAGCCACACTTCGTGACCGGCGCCGAGATGCTCATCGAGCAGCAGTTTTGTCCCCAGCACAATACGTGGGGCGAGCACGCGCGTATAGACTTCTTCCCCAATGGAAATAATTTCGGCCACCCGGTGGCCCTTGATGGTCGCTAGGGCGCGTTCACGCACGGCGGTCACGCGCGGGACCGACTCGCCAAAGAGCGTGTACAGGGCCGCGTGGCGGGCAGCAAAGAAGATATCAGAAAACCGGAAAAATCCACGTCGATACAGTTCGCGCGCCAAATGGTAACTTGATGCACCGCGAATCAGCGTATTATCGACGTCGAAGAACGCTGCAATTGTTCGTTCCGTCCCTTCCACGATCTCCAGCCTATGTCACCGATCCGATTTCGCCGCTCCAAACCACTCGCACCGCATGAAGTTGACGTGGTGATTTACCTACGTGAGCACTGCCATTTGTGTACCCAAGCACTTGGCGTGGTGCGAAGTGTGGTGGGGGATAATTTCCGCACAATCGATATTGATACCCCCGGTGTGCCAGCCGAGATTCGCACCCGTTATGCCCAGACGATCCCGGTGGTGTGTGTTAATCAGGTCGTGGTCGGTGAGCTGTTTATTTCCGAACGGCAGTTGCGTCGCGCCATCGGCCAAAAACGGCGTTGGTGGCACATATGAGCGGTCACTCCACCAAAAAATCTGACACACTGAGACCATGACACGCACGACCATCCATTTGATGCGCCACGGAGAAGTCGACAATCCCGAGGGGATCCTCTACGGACGGATGCCGGGTTTTCACCTGTCTGAGTTGGGCGTAACGATGGCAACACGGGTGGCCAAGGTGCTGGCTGATGGCGGCCACGATGTGGTGTTCGTGGGGGCCTCCCCACTTGAACGCGCCCAGGAGTCAGCCGCTCCGAGTGCCCGTGCCTACGGGCTGCCGGTGCACACATTTTCCGGGTTGATCGAAGCGGACAACGATTTTGCGGGGCTGGATGTGAACTCCTCGCGCGCGCTGCTCGCCCATCCAAAATATTGGTGGCGCTACCGCAACCCACTGCGACCCTCGTGGGGCGAGTCCTACCGCGACCAGGTCACGCGGATGGTCGGGGTGATCCGCGAGGTGTTACACACTCATGCGCGCGGTGGTGAAGCGCTGCTGGTATCCCACCAACTCCCCATTTGGGTTACCCGCCTGTTCTTAGAGCGACGTAATCTCGCCCACGATCCGCGCAACCGTCAGTGTGCCCTCGCATCACTGACCACCTTGACATTCGATGATGCGCGCCTGGTTGGGCTGGCGTACTGGGAACCGGCCGGTGATCTGCTCACCGCAGCTGCCGATATGGTGCCGGGCACCTCGGCGGCGCAACTGAACACGACCGGTGCCTGAAAATGACCCGAGTGTTCCTGACCGTGTGCGCCATCGTGCTGGCGCTGAGCGCCTGCACCCCGGGTGAGAGCGGCCCAGCTGGTCCAACCACCGGTAGTGGCTACCAGGGCGGTGATGGTTCCTACACGGTATGGGCTCAAGGTGAACGCGGTGAGCCCATCAGGGTGCAGGGCAGTGACCTTGCCGGTGAGGCAATCGATTCGAGTGCGTGGCGT
>JAUNVN010000257.1 GCA_030537655.1 Bowdeniella nasicola
CGGCGGGTAGTCCCCCCGAGGGATCGGGGTGACATTTTCACCGGCGGTAAGTTCCTCGTCACTGGGAAATTTCATTCGCGTTCCTCATCTTCTTCCTCCACACGCCGCGCCAAGACCGTTTGGATCTGGTTACGCCGCCCGCCTGCACGTTCGGCCTGCAAATACAGCCCTTGCACTTCGACGTTCGACCCTTCAATAGGGACACGGCCCAGCGTCTTTTGCAGCAGACCCCCTACCGTATCAACATCATCGTCATCAATGGGCAGGTCAAAGATTTCTCCCAGATCATCAACTGCCAAACGCGCGGGGATTCGCCACCAGTCGTCGTCGAGTTCTTCCACTTCAGGCTCGGCATGATCGTGCTCATCTTGCAGCTCGCCGACGAGTTCTTCCAAAATATCTTCAATCGTCAACAGCCCCGCCACGCCACCGTATTCGTCAATCAGGATTGCCATGTGGAAGGCCTCCTGTTGCATGCGCGCGAGTAGTTCGTCAACTAAGAGCGTTTCAGGAACAAATTCGGCGCTGCGCGCGACATGTTCGGCCGGTGTCTGAGTGGGGTTGGTTTGCCCGCCTTTGCCCACCACGCGGCGCAAGACATCTTTTAGGTAGAGGATCCCCAGGACTTCTTCAACGGACTCCCCCACCACCGGGATGCGAGAAAAACCCGAGCGCATAAAGAGATTGAGGGCTTTATCCAGCGGTGTATCGCGAGCGATCGTCACCATTTCAGTGCGCGGTACCATCACTTCGCGGGCAATGGTCCGCGAGAGCTCGAAGACCGAGTGGAGCATTTCCCGTTCGTCATCTTCCAGATGTTCCGATTCGGAGACCAAATCGACCATATCGCGCATCTCTTCGGCTTCATCTTCATCCTGTTCACGTTCGGTGCGGTGCGATACGCGAGCAAAGCGTTGTGCGATCAGGTTTAAAGGTTGAGCTCCAGCTGCCAAGAAGAGTAGGAGTGGGGCAAAAGCGTGCACCACCGTATCGGGGTGACGTCTGCCGTAGCGGCGCGGAGAGGTGCCGGTAATTAACGCGAGTGCCAACGCGGCGATTGCCACGGCCAGGGGCAGGGCGACATACCATTGGTCAACAAGGCGGAGCACTCCGAGGGTAATGGCAACAGCGGCGGTCATTTCCGCTAACACTCGCACAAATCCGGCGCCGAGGATCGCCGCGTCACGCTGATTGATCAATCGGATGACATCTTTCGCACGCGGCTTGTCATCTTGGGAAAGTTCGGCCGCGTGGGCACGCGTCACCCTGGTCAGGGCTGCCTCATTCATGGTCAGCAGCGCCCCGAGACCCAAACCGGCAGATGCCAGGATGATCATCGCGAAGATGGGGGCGTCATGCATTAGCGTCCTGCCAAAAAGGTGAGCAGGAGTTTGCGTTGCAATGCAAACATCACCGCCTCGTCATCGCTGGTGGCATGGTCAAATCCGAGCAGATGTAACAGCCCGTGACAGGTCAGCAACAGCATTTCTTCCACGAGTGAGTGGCCCGCTTGGTGGGCTTGACGCGCTGCAACAGTTGGACACAGCACAATATCACCCAGGATGCCGCACTCGGAGGGGTCGTGCGGGGAGCGACCTGGGCGAAGTTCATCGATGGGAAAGCTCATCACATCGGTGGGGCCGGGCAGATCGAGCCAACGTTCGTGCAGTTCGGCGATCGTTGGTTCATCAACGATCCGGATGAATGCTTCGGCTTGCG
>JAUNVN010000029.1 GCA_030537655.1 Bowdeniella nasicola
TGAACGACTTTGATGTGCAATTGCAATCCGCTCCTGCCTACTCCGCCAGTGTGCGCACCTTTGGGGAAATCTCCACCGCCCCATTTTCGGCCAGCGCCTACGCTGCCGATCCGCAGGGGTTTGCGCGTAATCCCATCTGCAGTGGTCCCTACGTGCTCACCCATCCGTATCACCAGGGGGATCGCACCATTGAATTAGAACGCAATGAGAACTATCGCGCGATCAATACCGGTTATACCCGCGGTGGAGCCGGGTGGGCTGACCGGCTGGTATTTCGGATCTACCCAAATGAGGATGCCGCCTATCGCGCCTTTGACAAGGGCGAGGTTGATATTGCGGCCCTGCCCGCCTCCCAATTTCACCGTCCGCATCTGCCATCCGATCAGCTGGTCAAAGCCAGCCCCACCCAGGTGGTGTATCTCGGATTCGCCAATCGGGAGGAATACCAAAATACGCCTGCCTACCGTCGCGGCTGGTCACAGCTGATCGATCGAGAACGCCTGGTCAGTGATGTTTTTGGGATCAGCGGGCAGGTTGCCGACGGGTTCTTTCCGCCCGCATTAACGGTGACGGAAGGATTTGCCAACCGGATGGACCAGGCGGGACTGGAGATGCCCACCTGTGCGTTGCCCGCCTATGATCCCGCGGCCGGTAAAGCTGCGCTCGCTGATTTTCTTGCCTCTGATCCCCCCGCCCTCCCCGATGTGATCGGGGTGAGTGGCTCCGAGGCTGGCAGCGGTAAGGCAAATATCGTGACGGCTGTCACCCGGGCTTGGCAAGATGGACTCGATTTTGATCGGGCCTTCCCCTACCCCGTTGATGCTGATGAGCTTGGCGATACTCTCGCCATGCCAGGCGGCGTGTGGTCGAGTTTTGAAATGTCCTATTCCGCAACTGCGCTCGCCCCGGTGGCGATGTTTAATGATCCGCAACCCTATGCGCGGGCCCTGTTTTCTCGTGACGGTCTTGCGTGGGGGACCAATCCTGGCAATTTCGTTGATGGTGGTTTTGACTATCAACTCAGCGAACGGTTCGGTGCCAATGATGATCCCGTCACCCGCCAACAGGCACTCAACCAAATGGGAGCGATCCTGTGTGACCAGCTGCCCATGCTGCCACTTGCCTACGTCAGTGACGTGTGGGCGATTAACACTGCCGAGTTGGCATCAGCGCGAGAGGTGATGACCTCCCATGATGGGTTACCACTGCTGCGCGAGCTCTACCGCAAATAAGCGGTTATGCAGGAGGGCTGTCATCCACCGAGATGAGAGGACGCCGATGGTTATCGGTCGCTGGTGATCGGCGCGGGCACATCACCTGGTCGCAACGAGCCCTCGCGGCGAGAGGGACTCTGACATGAGGGAATCTGCACACCCACCGGTGTGTCCCCCTGGCGAAGATCGCGGTGAATGTCGTTTCTAGCGAGCACTGTGCTCACTGCCCCGGTGATGCCAGCGAGGGCCCTCACCCCGCTCGCGGGGGCGCGATCGAACCGAGTGCTTAGCGCGATCGCACCTGGCGCGATCCAGCGCGGGGTCACAAACCCGAAGATGAGCGAGGTTAGAAGATGGCGCGCAAGAGGAACAGCATGGCGGAGGCCAGTGCTGCCGCAGCTGGCAGGGTGATCACCCACGCGAGTGCGATTGGGCGCATCAATGCCCAGTTGGTGGCACGGTTGGCCATCCCAATTCCAAGTACCGCCCCGATGAGAATGTGGGTGGAGGAAACCGGCAGTCCCAATTCGCTCGCCAAGATCACGACCATGGCGGCAGACAGCTCGGCGCTAAAACCTGATGAGGGGTGCATTTTCGTCAGTGATGTCCCCACGGTGCGGATCACGCGTCGGCCGATGAACCATAATCCCATCACTAAGGCCACACCGAAGGTGGCGAGCATTGCGGGCGGGACGGGCGCTTTGCTGCCGATCGTGTCATGTTTGAGCACGTCAATAATGGCAACAAACGGACCGATCGCATTGGCTATGTCATTGGAGCCATGTGAGAAGGCGAAGGCCGCGGCGGTGAAAACCTGCATCCACGAAAAGACGATGAAGGTTGAACGCTGCAGCGACTTGCGTTTCATTGACCGCACAAAAATCAGCACGCCCATCCACACCGACGCCGCGATCATTGCGAGAATTAAGACCGTATTCAAGGTGGAAAAACCAACCTCAACGTTCTTTAATCCTTTAAACAGCATCATCGCGGCGATGATCACCGACCCGAAGGATGCAAGGACCGGAACCCACAATTCCAACGCGCGGTGCGCATCGACTGCCTTTGCTTCGCGGTCAAGTTTTTCCAGCTCTTTGAAGTAGTCTGATTCCAGATCTTCTGGGTCATATTCGTCTTCACGCACGGTCGCCGCATCGCGTGCCAGCGCACCGGTGTAGGCAATCTGCTGGATTTCGGTCAGGCGGTTAAATGCTTGCCGATGACGGTGCTTATGTTCTTTACGGGCTTGGCGCAGTTTTGCTAATGCCTCATCAGCTTTGTCGTTATATTGCAAAATTGCACTTTTTACCCATCGATACAGCAGGAAGGACACCAAACCGCCAAGGGCCGGCGAGATCACCCACGAGGCTGCAATCTGGCCAACTTGATCCCACTGGACCATATGTAGTGGGCTTTCCAGCCCAATAATGAACCCGAGCGTGAGGGCCGCACCGATAATCCCTCCGATAATTGAGTGGGTGGTCGACACGGGAAATCCGAGGCGGGTGGCGATTAACAACCAAATGGCCGCGGCGAAAAGCGCGGCCATCATGATGTACATAAAATCTTTCGGGTCCAAATTGATTCCCGAAAAATCAACGATTCCTTTCCTGACTGTGTCCGTGACATTTCCACCGGCGAGAACAGCTCCCGATACTTCAAAAAGCGCGGCGACGATTAACGCCTGTTTAATGGTGAGGGTCCCGGCACCAACCGAGGTCCCAAATGAGTTCGCAACATCGTTGCCACCGATGTTGAAGGCCATGAATAGTCCGAATGCGGTGGCAACCAAAAAGACGGTGGTGTTCGCTTCTGCGCCGATATATTCCAATCCCCAGCGGACAAAAAGCAGCGTGGTAATGATTCCAATGAAGAGAAATCCAATATTCCACAGCCGGTTGGAGCCGGCCTCATCAACCCGTGTTGCTTTGATCGCAGCATAGGGTTTGGGGGCACGTGAAGGCATGGAGCACTCCTTATCAGGGGTGATAGCGCCAGTTAAAACGCTGCTTCCGATTGGATTGTAAAGGGTAAAGCAGGTCATCAGTGAGTCAAATCTGCGTGATGAATCTGACGGCTATTGCACCGAGAAGATTCTTGCCCTTCATCTCTATGGGCCCTAGACTCCGGTTTTCACCGCGATTCACCCAATCTGTTACGTCGTTGGTGAAGCCAACTCAATTGTCACGAAACACATGTGCTGTGGGTGCATCTCTCACCCGCGCAATCGCACCTTTAGGCTCACTCCTCCCAGGGGGGATTGGTGGCAGCTCGCACTGCACTCAGCTGCAATTGCCCGCTGGGAGGGGTGCGCGTTGCAAGCTACAGCGGATCATTAATTCACACTGCCAACGCCGCCTGCCCGCCGCGCGCTCGGATCAGCTTCCCTTTCGCCGGCGGTACCGAACAGGCCCGCGCAACGCCGGTCAATTGCGGTAAGAACATGATGATTTCGCAGGTTGCTAGCAATGCGATGTTCGCGGATTTGGAGACGAAAAAGCGGTGTCCGGCGGGTGAAGACGTGAAGAAATTCCCCGTGATACACGTGCAGCCGGCCGTGATTAAGCGCCGCGTGACCATAGCCATTACCACTGCCGTCGCAGGAAATCAGTGCAGATCGGTCACACCGGCGGAAAGAAGCGCACCGGCAGATACCGCCACACCGAAGTGGCCGGCCTGCTTGCTGACAGGCACCTCGGTGGCGGGATGTGACGCTGGGGGTGGCTGGCGCGTGTGTGACAAGCGACGCTCTGCCCACCGCTGGGGTGGATAGTGGTGTCATCACGATCGTGGGTGGAGGTGAGTAGTCCACCCGCTGCCGACCCGGGGTCTCGCCATCGCCGGTGGTGGGCCTCCCCGGTCGTCCCGCACACCGGACAATGCGGCAAACATCACGTCGTCTCACCACTGGAGATACCCGGATTTTCCTGCGCTGGGGCAGCAAAATCGAGTACCACAAAATAGGCACACATCCGCAGGCGGTTATAGCGTGCCAGTGCTCGAATTGGCCACGGCAGCTGCTCGGGATGTGCCACCGCCGCATACCATTCGGGATTGATTGCCAGGTGTGCAATATGCTTCGACCAGCTAGTAATCACCATCGGGTCAGCCAAACGGAAATACATGGTGGCACCGTGGATACCACTGCGCTCAACAGCTGTGTTACTGCGATCCATCCACGCTGGACACTGGTGATCAAACACCAGCCGGCCCGCATCAAAGCGCTGCGCTAGCGCCGCAATCAATGCTTTTCCTTCTCCAACCCGCAGATAGTACATCACCCCGGCCGCGATAAAAATTGCACCGTTATGTGCCGGAATATCGTCAAGGAACGTGTGCACACGCAGGTCGCTGGCAATGTTGTATTCGCGTTCACGCACCCCAAATAGCGCTTCGCGCTGGGCAATCACATCGGGAAAGTCGACGTTGTAATAGCGCATCTGGCCGTTGTCGACCGCGTCGTACATCGAGTCGAGGCCACATCCCAAATCCACGACCGCTGCGGCGGGAAACCGCCGTAAATAGCGACGCACATATTCCACGCACGTCGTATAGCGCGCACCGTAGGAGACGAGTGCATAGTCGCTAAAGTGCAATGCCTCACGTCTGTGGGACCCCAGTGTTTGCGCTATGCGCTGTGAGTGGACATCACCGAAATTTTGCGGCCACCGTTTCGCCGCGATGGCGCGCCCTACTACCGGTAGCACTAATGTGTGTTGCACTCCCTCGACTCGCATCATGTCCTCACCTCAGCGCCGTTGAGGACACCATTATTTCACATCGCGCTAAGGCTAACCTTAGTGCGATGTGTGTGCGGGGAACCTAGTGGGGCGTGACACTGGCGGGTAGCTGCGCGGTGGCCCGGCGCAGGCGCGCGATCGCCGCTGGCACATCGGTGAGTTTATCGAGTCCGAATAGCCCAAGCCGAAAGGCCGAGTAATCTTCCCGCTCTCCCACCTTCAGTGGCACACCTGCCGCCACTTGCACACCAACGTCAGCATAGGCTGCAACGATGGTGGGATCGGGACAATACATCACCGCAACCGTTGGTGCTTGCCAGGGCGGTGCGGCCACCGAGGTAAATCCTGCCTGTTCACATACCTGGCGGATCCCATTGCCGAGTTCCCACTGGCGCTCACGGGCCTGGTCCAATCCCAAATTCAGGGTTTCTTCCATCGCGCGCACATTAGCCAGCAGCGTATCGGTGGGCATGGTGGCGTGATAGGCATGCGATCCGCCAACATACGCATCAGCAATATCCATCCAGGTGCGCAAATCCAGTGCAAAACTTGAACCGGTGCTATCTGCTACGGCGCGGCGGGCACGGGCATTGAGCATCACGTAGCCGGCGGTGGGTGATCCTGACCAGCCTTTTTGCGGTGCGGAAATCAGCACATCAACGCCAATGTCCTCCATGTCCACCCACAGTGGTCCCGAGGCGATACAGTCCAAAATAAAAATCCCACCCACCTCATGGGTTGCAGCGGCAACTTCACGCAGGTAATCATCGCTCAGGAGCATACCTGCGGCCGTTTCGACATGGGCAGCACACACCACCTCACTTCGGTTCGCCCGAATTGCGGCGGTGACCTCCTCAATGGATGGCGGAGTGAAGGCGGCAGTCGCCTCGTTCACCTCCTGGCGGGCGCAGATGACCGCTTCCGTATCGGTCAGACGTGCGGCTGCATTAATTTGTGACCAGCGATACGAAAAGAATCCGTTGCGCACAATCAAGGTGCGTTTATCGGTGAAGAAATGACGGGCAACTGCTTCCATTGCGTAGGTGCCCCCACCGGGGATAACCACGGCCGTATCGGCAGCATAGGTGGTGCGTAAAATGTCTAACAACCGCTGCATGCCGTGACAAAAACGCTGTGACATATGGTTGACCGCGCGGTCGGTAAAAACGACGGAGTATTCCAGTAGACCGCCCGCATCAACATCGTTGCGAGGTAGTTCCATGTGGTAAGCCTAGCGGGTTTGTCAGCAAAAAACCTCACTGTTACCCCTAGCTCAGCACCGCGAGGCTAGCCTTCTGGTGGCTCTCACCCCAGTGCTCGCCGCCAGCTAAACCAGCGGGGCACACGTTGGCAATAGCGCGCATAGCGGTGAGGAAACAGGGACGTGAGCGTGGCTTCTTCCTGGCGAATCTGCCAGGCAGAGACAGCGGCGATGAAACCTCCCACCGGCACGAGGGCCAGCGGACAGCGCCGCGCAATCGCGCCGGCCGTAAGCGTGCCGGCAAGCGCCAAGTACATCGGATTGCGGCTGTAGCGATTGGGTCCGGTTGTCACCAAGACTGCGGCCCGCTCGGGACGCAGCGGATTGTGGGAGGTGGCGCATCGGGAAAACTCTCGGAAACTCTCGATGCCAATATTTGCTGAGATTCCCACGACAATCCCCGCGGCGATCATTGCTGTCACACTCGTTTTTCGCCGGGCCAAGGCCAGCTGTTGGATAAGGAGGCCCGTGGTGAAAAGTGTCGCCGGCAGGGGGATGCGCCGATGGATGGGCGTGGGTGATTGGCGAGCGACAACTGGCGCGGATGCGCGCGTTGCTCGTGTCATCTCAGTCCTTTCTCCTCTCACACCCACCGATACACTCCGGCGGTTAGCGCTGGATCAATAGCAGCACGACGATCACGATGACTGCAAGCATCATCGTGGCAACCACGAGGCGATTGCGCGGATCCCGAAAGGCTTGGCGCGGCACATTCCATACCACCTTGGCATAGGCCAGATGGCGATTAAGGTAGGCAAACCCAAATGCCAGGTAGTACATTGCCAACGCACCGATGAATCTGATCCAGCTGCGATCATTGATTGCCCCGGCTAAGACCAACGTTGCAAAAACGGTGAAGAGCACTGCGGGGAGGTAGGAGATCGGACGCAGTTGTTTGCGGCTCGTTTCATCACCAAACACCCGGCTATTGTCCTCTATTACACCCACTTATTTCAAGCTTTTACCCTGACCTTTACCTTATTGCTAACTGCGGGGTTGACCCGCTCCGTGGCACTTGCCACCCAGCGGTGGTCGAGGTGCCGGGTGCGCCCGGGCGCATATCGGGCGCTAACACTCACCGATTGGAGAGATAGGAGGCAGGTAAGCACACCGATCTCATCGGCGGAACACTTCGAAGATCACGCCGGCTGACGCTGCGATGCGCATGGCATCCACGGTGGTGGATCGACTGTGGGATTGACCGGCAATCCGCGGGGATTGGCATTTCAGTCGCGCTGCGCCAATGGGCTAAAATGCACTTCGGCACAGCTGTGCCGCTCCGTAATGGCAAAGGAAATCTCGTGACAACATCAGCTGATTGGCGGGTGCGCTACGCCGTCATCCTCGCGGTGGGTATTGCCCTGGTTGGCATTGGCGCCCTTGGCGCATCCAACGCTCTGATTGCCAAACCTTCGACCACGGCATCCCACGGCATTACCTACTATCTGCTGCCGTTTGTGTGCCTGGCGCTACTATATGGACTCATCCGCCCACAAGGGGTATTTCGGAACTTTGCGCGCTCCACCGGTCCAGCGGTGCGTCATGGCTGGTATCTCCTGGTAGTCGCGGTGATACTGTCCGGTCTTTCTCTGCTTGGGTTACCTGCGACGCAACGCACGATGCCCCAGGCAACAACAATCCTCATCTATCTGCTCATCACCATCTTGACCGCGACCTTTGAAGAGCTGCTGTGCCGCGGACTGATCCAAAATATTCTCGTGCGTGGGTTCCATGCCAGCAACACCAGTGCCTGGCGCGCGATTGTGGTGTCTTCACTGATTTTTTCGCTGATGCACTTCGCGAACCTGACCGTACGACCCGAATACGTGATCGGTACCATCACCCAGGTGATCTACACGCTGTGTATCGGCATTCTTTTGGGCACAATCTATTACCTCAGCGGGGATCTGCTCGCGGTGATCGTGCTCCATGCAGGCTTTAACTTCTTTGGGTCGCTCATTGACCTGTTTCACACTCCGGTGGCACAGACAGCCACCGATATGCCGGTGCAGGCCGCCATCATCCAGATTGTCTTACTGCTCCCGGCCGTGGTGATCGCGCTGCGGCACTACCGCCGCCTGGCTCCATCCACCGCGCAGGATTGAGCTGACTAGGCCGCCGAGCGAGAGCAGTGCGGCTGTCCACACTGCGGCGCATTGCGCTGACAATCAGCCGCACTAAGGTCACACCTGGCATTTTCCGGTGCCAACCGTACCGGCGCGGTGAGATCACCGTGTTCGTCCTTACCGGGTTTTAGTGCCCGCAATGCCCCCACAATTGCCACCAGGTCAACGACTTCTTGCATAGCCGCACCGATAATTGCGGGCAAGAATCCCCAGGCGGCGACAGCCATCAGTCCCACCGAGATGATGATTCCTAGCCAAATACTCTCAATTGCAATCCTCACGGTGCGCTGGGAAATCTGCACCGCGTGTGCCACCGCAGAGAGATCGTCGGAGGTGATGACGGCAGCTGCTGATTGACTGGCCGCGGTTGCCCCGCGTGCCCCCATGGCAATTCCCACATCGGCTGCCGCCAAAACCGGCGCATCATTAATCCCATCTCCGACCATCA
The DNA here is from genome assembly GCA_030537655.1 of Bowdeniella nasicola. GTDB lineage: Bacteria > Actinomycetota > Actinomycetes > Actinomycetales > Actinomycetaceae > Bowdeniella > Bowdeniella nasicola_B. The sequence goes on from JAUNVN010000029.1 coordinate 8,790, forward strand.
TCACCGGACGGTTGGGCATCTGAGCGAGCGCCTCGACTTTCTCCTGTGGGCTACATTCAGCCTGAACCGCAGCTATCCCAACGCGGTTGCCAATGGCGCGTGCGGTTGGCGCGATATCACCGGTGAGCATATGCAGCTCACGAACACCGAGCTGCGTGAGCGCCGCAATGGTGGCGCCAGCATTGGTGCGCAGCGGATCGGCGAGAATAATCGTGCCGACCAGGTGGCCATCAAGACCGATATAGACCGCACTTTGTCCAGCCTGCAGCGAAGCGGGTGGGAAGGTAGCGGTTGCCTGCTGGACGAAGCTGGCTTTGCCCACCACGACCCGCCGGCCATCAACCAGCCGTACCCGCACCCCGTTCGATGCGATTTCTTCGGCAGTTTCAACCTGCGGCAAACGGAGGTTACCGGCGGTGGCCGTAGCGGTAATTGCTTGCGCAAGCACATGGACGGAATACTGCTCTGCCGCTGCTGCCAGCCCCAATACTTCAGCTTCATCTAAGGCTCTTGTCTCGATCGCTTCGATCACCGGCCGGCCACTGGTTAGGGTGCCGGTCTTATCGAACGCGGCGGTGCGAATCCGCGAAAGTATCTCTAAGGTGGTGGCATCCTTTACGATAATGCCGCTGGTTGCCGCGCGGCTCATCCCTCCCATAAAGGCGACCGGAGCGGCGATGAGCAGCGGACAGGGTGTCGCAACGACGAGCACTTCAGCAAAGCGCGTGGGATCTCCACTCAGCCACCATGCCAGCGCGGCAATGGCGAGGGACACAATCGTAAATGGCACCGCATAGCGGTCAGCCAGACGTACCAGTGGTGCTTTTGACTCCACCGCTTCACGCACCAGGGCAACAATTGAGGCGTATTGCGAATCAGCAGCGGTGGCCGTGGCGCGCATCCGGAAGGTCAGTGACCCATTAACGGTGCCGGAAAATACCTCCTGACCGCGGCGGTGGACCACCGGCATACTTTCGCCGGTTAGCGAGGATTCATCCAGTTCGGCTTCTTTACTCAGTAAGATGCCATCAACGGGTAAAACTTCCGCTGAGCGTACAATCAGTACATCGCCAACGCGGACCTCTTCGGCCGAAATGGTGCGGATATCTCCATTCGTATCGATCCGATTGGCGCTTTGCGGTGCCCGATCGAGCAGGGCATCAAGTTCACGTCCGGCACGTTGGGCAGCATAGTCTTCCAGCGCCTCACCACCGGTAAGCATTAACGCGATAACCAACCCGGCGAAGTACTCTCCCACCGCGATGGTGGCAACCATGGCCACGACCGCGAGAATATCCAGGCCCCAGTGCCCTGCGACGATGTCCTTTATCATCTCGATTGCGGTCAGCCCTACCACCACGATCACCCAGCCACTCGCCAACCAGCGGGCGAGATCATTGGCGCCACCAAGAGCACAGGTGAACGCACCAAGCCCCACAATTAATGTGATGACAACCAGTGGATAGCGCGTAATAAATTGTGATATCCGCATATTTCTATCGTGCCGGATTTATCACATTTCGACTAGAAAGGGAGAGCTGCCTTACTTGTATTGGCACGCTGTTAACTTCGGCTAACCTCGCCTATATTTTGGAGGGAACACTGGGAGCGCCCTGGTTATTTCGCCTGCATCCTTGTTTTTGCCACGCGTTGTGACTCACAGCAATCATATGTGCCCAATTGTGCGCGGCATAACGCCCCGCAATTAAGTGGGAATAATCAATGAGAGGAAAGCAAGGCAATCCTCAATTTATCCGCGGATATAACGACGCAATGTCCGTGTTAGTGGCCGGTAAAATTCCGCGGGGTGTTCCCTTCCCTCAGTGCGAAAGAGACCTGACCTCCCGCGCGAATGAGAGAGCTCAGCCATACGAGGCTTGCGGGTGGAACGAGCCGGTCTCAGCGCGCGAATGCGAGTGAAATATGCGGGAAGCAACCGGGGCTTATCACGGTGACAGGTAAGACTCGATCCCGACTAGATCGCATCCGAGCGGACTTATAGTCTGTTGTACAACGACTTTTCCGTGCGGACAGCTCTGCGATAGGCGTCCCGGGGTAGTTAATTGATCCTGCTCAATTTAGTGATTGAGCTCGGGAACACTCCTCCCCTACTGTGAAACCACAGCCGACGTTTGTTTGGTGTTAGTTCTGAAAAAACAACCCAGGAGCTCGCTGAGGAGTCCCCATGAATCCCGACTTTCCACTCTGGTTGCGCGCCACGCACCTGATCAACTTTATTCTTATCGGGATGCTGTTGCGTTCCGGTTGGGAAATGCTCTCATCGCTACCGCGTCTGTGGTGGTCTAACGACTGTGCCCCGGGAAAAGAGTGGTTGAAATTCACCAAGCGTGAACTACCAAAAGAAGAGGGAGTTTATACCTCCCTCATGGATGAAAAGTCGCTCTCACCGTTAATTTCGTTGCCGGGACGAGAAAATATTGGGCTCGGGCGCCACTGGCATGGACTGTCGGTCATGTTGTGGGTACTCAACGGTGTGGTCTACGTGGTTTTACTGTTCGCCACTGGGCTGTGGCGCCGTCTTATTCCCACGTCATGGGATGTTTTTCCCCAGGCATTTGAAACGCTGAAAGTTTACCTTTCCTTCTCGGTTCCATCCATTGAGCATTTCCAACCCTATGATGCGCTGCAAATGCTCGGATATTCCTTCGTTATTTTTATTCTCGCTCCCTTTATGATTCTCACCGGAATTGCAATGGCTCCGGCCATTCGGGTGCGTTTCCCCTGGTATGTGAAGCTGTGGGGTGGTCACCAGGGGGCGCGGTCACTGCACTTTATTGCCATGGTGTTGATGACTGGATTTATCATCATGCACGTTGGACTGGTCTTCATGGTCCACCCGCGCTACAACCTGGTCCATATGGTCTTTGGCGACGTGGAACCAGCGCGCTTTGCTCAGGCCTTCGTCATTGTGATTGCCACTATCGTTGCGGTGGTGGTGTTGTGGATAGCCCTGAGCTACTGGACGCTCGCCGATCGGGCACGAGCACATTCCTTCCTGGTGCCCTTTACAGAAATTGGCCGCAAACTGTTCTTGAATCGTCTGCGTCCAAAGACCAGTGCGATTGGTCATTACAGCGATGATGAAATTTCTGAATTCCACTGGACTAATGGACTACCACCAACGGAAGAAGAATCTGCCGAATGGGTTGCCGCACGCGATGACAACTGGCAAAGCTACCGCTTG
>JAUNVN010000030.1 GCA_030537655.1 Bowdeniella nasicola
GTCGAAGAGGGTAACATCCGTATCCTCATTGAGGGTAAGGACCATCACATTGGCTGCGCTCGTCCGTTCGGGCGTTGGTGAGTAAGCGCTCATGTGCAACAGAGCGGCGACCTCACTGGACGTCTCTTCCCACACGACGGAGCCATCAGCGCGTACCGCCATGTACTGGGGGGTATCGCCTGATTGCGTCCCACGTGAAAGCAGATACAAATCACGTGTGATGATCCGTGCGGATGTGGTGTCAGCAGGAATATCAAAATCGGTGACCTGCCCGGTACGCAAATCCCACAGGTAGAAGCGGGAGTCGAAGTCTTCTGCGCTGGTCCAGTCCTCAACGCCGATCGGCTCCCAGCCCACGGCCATCGCATCATACAGGGAGGTCACCATGGCAGTGGTTGGTAACGCCTCAGGCCGGGCAACTTCGACCAGCCGCCCTCCGCGAATCTGCATCGGGGTGTGCACCAAAATATAGTTACTGAGCGGATCGGCGTAGGGCTGATCAAAATGGTAACTGCCTCCGGCAATAATTCCAGGACGCTGCATTGCAGGAAGCTGTGTTAAAAACTCCGCCCCTGTCGGTTCCGGATCCTTCAAACCGACCACGCGAGAGGCATTGAGGTCAACCCCGGGAATGACGTTGATGTTGAGGGTCTCTAACCCTACAACCGCGCCGAGTGCCACACCTGCCAGGGCAATAGCCCCGAGGAGTTTCTGCTTCGGCGACCATGATGCCGTGCGCGTTGGCACCGGTGTGGACCGGAGGTGGGGCGGTGGTGGCGGCGGACTCGCTGGTGGTGGTGGCGGCGGCGGAGAGGGCGCCTGATTGACCATCGTTGCTCCCTAGGCTCACGAGGAAAGACCGGCGTGTCGATTGTAGGGCGGAACCCACTCCGGCCGCGGCAGGTCCTGGCCCCATAGTTTTAGGGATAGGCGCTCAGGACAAGTTGGGAGACCTGCTGGGTGGGTAGCGTGTTCGTATTATGAGAAAGACAGCGGTGTGCGCTGGACACAATCGGAAATATGATCTGCACCATATATGCTTAAGTGTTAATGCGTTAAATCATGATAGGAGGGCATCATGTCACCGCAACCCGTGCCCCGCCGTGCCGTTGTGCGCGGCGCCGTGTGGGCGCTACCAGCAGTGGCCGTCTCCAGTGCGGCGGCCGCGCAATGTGTTTCAGATGAGCCGGGAAAGGTCCTGGATTGTTCGCAACTGTCGTCGGGTGCACTGCTGTCCTGGAGTGACAAGGCGCCACTGAGAGTCGACCGGCATGCAAACCCGACCCCCAAGGTTTACTCCAACGGCGTTCCCTTTGGGAAGCCCTCCGCCCTGCAATGTTCGATGGGGAATATGCACTGGCAGCCTCCACATATTGTGGACTGTGAAACAGGCTACGCCGTGACCCCCACGCATGTGTCAGTCGATGCTGACCTTGCGCGCGCAACGGATGCCGTCAGTGTGCAAACCATTGGACAGGTTGACCCTGACGGAACGATGCACGAAGGACTGAGCGTTCAGGGAGTGCGCACCTGGGTCGGTCAGGTATTTGGCAGTTTTGTCAAAGCCCCTAAGCCACTTGTCACCGAAGGCCAAGACACGTGGTTGCATATGTGGATTGAATCCACCATGCCAGCGAGAGATCACAGCAGCTGTAGTGCGCCTGGCGAGTCGAACCGGGCGATGCAGCGGATACTGATTTCGCTTCCGATGACCGTGACCTTCCACCGGTTCGCTGGCGACAAGGAACAATGGCAGTCAAATGGGTGCTCGCTTTATTTCAACATCTTGGTCAATACCGATAAGGATAGCCAGTGTGTTCACTACTCGGTGATTGACCATCCAACCACGAACAAGCCGATGGTGTGGTTTTCGCAAAATCCACCAACGGTCGTGCCATAGGGAGTGATCGCAACGGCGTGGCCGGGGCGCTGACAAAAATGGCGATGCGGAAGTGGGGTTAGCGGTTGCTCGCCTCGCGGATCGAGGTATCGTTCCGGTCGCGATAGCCCCGGCAAGGACGTGAACTCTGTAACAGCATGGAGTATCCGTATGCACTAATGGTTGGCTGGTCGTGACAGGATTGCGGCTGTACTCGATCCGGGATCCGTGATGAGCGTATCGCGGCTGGCAACGTTAGAAACACGCATCCCGATGGTTGCTGTTGTTCAATCGCGGCCAGTGGCGGTGGGCGTGGGTGCGCGCTGAGTTTGGTTTCTCGCATCCGCCGTGCCGACATCGCTGCAGCCTCGGCCTGTCCCGGGGCGGATCAGGGTGGGTAGCGGTGTCCCAGTTTGAGCTGTTTTGTGGGGTTGTGCTACCGAGGTGCCGTGGTTTTGCCCAGGCGGACGATATTGCGCTCATGGTGGTGGATAGATTTCGGGGGGATGCGAACGCCTGCGGTGCGCGGCGCCGCGTGGGCGCTGCCGGTCGTTGCGATCAGTACTGCAGCAGCCGCAGAGTGTGTCTTGCCGGGTTCGGCGGTGGTGATCGACTGTAATTGGATGACTGACCGGGACAATCTGCAGTGGTGGACCGAGGATGATCCGTTTGCTGAGCGGTACCAGTGGGGGGGACGGAGCCGGTAACCCCAAAGGTTTTGGATCCCGTTTTCAAGCAAGTCTTGCCGTGATGCGCTGGCAGATGCCGCCGGCTGTTGATTGTGATGGCAACCAGGTCATCCCAACGCACGTGTACTTCGATCCCACCCCAGCGGCCGCCAAAAATGCCGTCACGATCCAGTCGGTTGGAGATGTTGCTGCCGATGGGAGCGTGCACCGCGGTGAGAGTTACGACGGGGTCGATCAATGGCATGGACACAATCCCCTTATCAAGAAACTCTATGTTCCCTTGCACGGTAACCACGGTATTAACCACCGTATTGAGGGATCTGTCTACTGCGATGCTCCGTGGGAGGGGGAGAACTGCCCGGGTAGCAACACGATCCCATCGTTGCAGCGACTGCTGTTCTCTTGGCCGGTGCACCTATCGTTCTCTATCCGAAAGGACGACGGTCGGGCGGAATTCTCCAATAAGTGCCGCGTGTATTTCAACTATTTCCTGGATCTGGAAAAGAAACAGTGTGACTATTACCGCCCCGTTGCACATCCTGCAGACAGCTCAATGATGATGTGGTTTTCGCAAAGCCTGCCAACACTTGTCGATTAGCGACCGGGAGACCGGCCTGCTTAATAGCCGCGGCCCTGCTGCGGCTTAAATGAGGTCTTGTCCAAGGTATTCACCTGGCTGGAAGCCGCGTGGGATCGCAAAGACAGCCGAACCCACCGGCGTCGTCCACTGGTTGAGGAGGTCAAGATCGGCGAGCTGTTGTTGTAACGGTAAATACTGGTGTTCCAAGTCGGCTTGGAAGGCAATAAACACGAGTCCGACATTGGAGATCTCTCCGGGGCGGGGATTATCGACATAGTTGTAGGGACGGCGAAAAATCCGCTGGGAGCCGTCATCGGTGCGGGCGCGACGAATATGGGCGGCCGTGTCGATGACCGGGAAGCCGAGCGCATTTTTCGCTTCGAGATCCGGCTCGTCGAACTCCTGTTCACCCGTGAGCGGTGCACCGGTCGATTGGCGGCGTCCAAGGACAACATCGCGGGCAGGGATGTCGAGCTCATCCCAGGAATCCAAATTCATGTGGATCCTTCGCACCACCATCGTGGAACCACCGTTAAGCCATGCCGGCCCGCCCGAACGGAAAATCAGGTTGGGTTCTTCTTGTGGTTTCGGATTGCGGGTGCCATCAAGCTGACCGAAATGGTTGCGCATTGTCGCGCCGGGTAGGGTGACTCCCGGGGCGTTGCGCGAACCGTGTTGGGTCCACTGCGGGGTGGCATAGGCCGCTGCTTCTTTCGCCAGCAGCCGGGCGGCATGGGCGGTGGTAATCGGGTCGTCACTGCAGACCTGCACGACCAAATCCCCGCCGCACCACTGCTCATCAAGCTGATCGATGGAATAGGGGGGTAGTTGTTGCAGCCAGGTGGGGCGCTGATCGGCAATGTTGAGCTTGTCAAAGAGGCCAGGACCGAATCCGACCGTGATGGTTAGTGATGCCGGCAGGTGGGAGAGTTCGGGTTCCGTATCGGTATAGGTGGCGTATCCGGCGGTAAGGAATTCAATATCCTCGCTCCACAACTTGAGGAGGCGTTGGACGTCAATGCGTTCAATCCCTGCAACCAGTCGGTAGGCAGTCAGGACTAAAAACCCCTGTGGCGGGGTGATAATTCCCGCCTGGTGCGCTCCGTGGCAGGCGACCTGTTCATTACCGTAGGGTCCGGCACCCGCGCCGGGGGAATTTCCCACGCCGGAGTGCGCTCCATTTTCTCCAGCTGCAGGTCGGCGATGAAGGATATCTGGGCTGAGGGCACCCCAGCCCCAGGTGGCAGCCGCACCGAGGGCGGCGCCACCGGCGGCAAACAGCAGTGAGCGCCGCTTTACCCCTTTTCCTGCCGGTGTGGTGGACTGCTGGTCTGGGATGTCCGGTTGCTGCGGCTGGTCGTGGGGTGTGACAGGAATATCTGGGTTAGTTTCCGTCATCTTTCTTCTCGTCGTCATCCATCTCACCGTGCTGGTGTTCCTCATCTTCACCATGCACGCCGTATTCTTCTTTTGCCCCCTTAAACTCACGCGCCGTGGCGGTAAATTCAATCTCACTACCATCGCCGAGTTTTAAGGTAACCGTGATTTCTTGTCCGGGTTTAATTGCCTCGTTAAGCTCCATCAACATCAGATGGTCAGCGCCCGGTTCTAGGCGTTTTTCGCCGTTGGCGGGGATATCGAAGCCGTCAGCCATTTCCTGCATCATCATCTGCCCGTCCTTATTGACGGTCTCATGCAGTTCAGCGCGACCTGCGAGATCACAGCTCAGACCGGCAACATGGATTGGCGTGTCGGTGGTATTGTGCAGCGTCCCGAAGATTGCGGTCATGTTCTCCTCGGTTGCTTTCACCCACATTTTTTCAAAGGTCACACCAGCTGCCGTAGCCTGGGTGGTATTTTGCACCTGTTGTGGAATATCGGTATCCGTTGACGTGCTACAGCCACTGAGCAGCAGGGCGATCGCCACGAGTCCGGCGGTAAAGTATGAACGCATGGCACGCATTACGAGGACTTCCTTTTCAACTTGAGAATAATGATTCCTATCATAATGACAATACCGAGGCCAATAATAGTCGTGACCCAGATCGGCACTGTTGCAGGTGGATTTCCAGCGGTGTGCGCAGTATCGGTCGTGTCCTGATCGCTAACATCGCCGACGCTAAAGTGAATCAGCCCTTGGATTCGGTGACCATCGGAAGAGACCACCGACCAGGCAATCCGATAGTTACCATCTTCAAGGTCAGGCACATCCGATACGGCGTCGCGTCCGGCGAGCTTGAGTGGGAGCTGGGCAACTTCGTTACCCGCCCCATCTTGTAATACTGCAGCGGCGGCACCGGGACCCAAGTCGAGCAGTTCATTATTAAAGGTCAGTGAGATCTCTTCGGGGGCCGTGTCGTAATGCTGTCCCTCACTGGGAGTGGAGTCAATCAGCACATCGTGAGCTTGCGCTCCCAAAATGCCCAAGGTCGCAAACATCCCTACCATCGCGATCAGCCAGGTGAGAATCGATACCCACGATCGGTGAGACCAACGGCGCTGACAGCTGGGCATGGAGACTCCTTTCGCTGCTTTCCACCCTAGGCCACTTCAAATGTGACGGGTAGTGGGATTAGCCAACGGATGAGATCACCATGACGCCGAGTCCTGCTGCCCCAAGTGCTGTGAGCACTCCCAGGACGAGTAGACCGGTTGCCCGCAGCCAGTGACGGGTGCGCACCAGCGCGAATACGTCGAGGATTGCGGTGGAAAAGGTGGTAAATGCACCGCAAAAACCGACTCCCACAATTGTGAACCACACGGGTGGGTCGATGGGAGCAGCGACAAATGTGCCACCGCGAAAATGGAGTATCCCGGCGAGTGCCGCCAGTATCCCCAACAGCAAGGAGCCGATGGTATTGACCACGATAATGCCGAGTACCCCGGGTTTACCGCGACGGATGAGGGTATCGAGACCAAAACGTGCCATTCCGCCCAGCCAGGCGGCAAGCGCAAGTGCGAAGATCATGATGTGTGCCTCGCTGGGGTGGGATCGTCGGGATCACCGGGTGCGGATCGATGGTGGGTGCGTTCCCAGCCAAGATAGGTTTCTTTCACCCATTTGCCACCGAACCACCCACCAGCCGCACATACCAGACCGCCACCCAAGGTGATGGTCAGATAGCCGAGTGCAGCGATCGTGCCGGCGGAGGCCTGGGTGCGAAGCATTTCGATGGCAAAGGTGGAATAGGTCGTCAATCCCCCACAAAATCCCGTGTTCACAAGGAGGCGCGCGGAAGGGATCCACGAAAAGCGCAGAGTGTCAACCCACAGCCGGATATGAAAGGCCAGCACGAAGGTGCCAAGGAGGTTGGCACTGAGTGTTGCAAGGGGGAGATTACCAGCGGGCGGGATGAGGGCGAGCAGCCACCAGCGGCTCAGGGCGCCGAGTGCGGCCCCAAGTCCCACGAGGATGAAAGCACGCGGGTAGAGTGCCCCGCGCAGTAACTGTTGGTTAGTGAACAACACGTTCGGCCACTCGCAATCCTGCTGCGTGATATATCTCGCGATATTCTACGCCGTAGTCCGCCTGCGCGCGCGCCGCACTATCGATCGGGGCACCCCGCCCACTCCAATAGTCATCAAGGACCACCACATCTGGGGTAAAACGCGAATCACCTGCCCAGCAGACATCGGCCACATCCACCAGGCGGGCGAGCATCGTTGCGTCGGCCGCCACCTGCACCTCACTGCCGTCAGCGGTGGTCAGTGCGGCGATATGAGCGTGGATAGCATCACTGGCCGCACGTCGTTGAATTGCACTGGAGGCGGTCAGCTCGTGCGGTGTCATAGTGATCAGGGGGAGGTCAGTGATGACCAATAGAGATGATGCGCTGGCAAGGAGGACTCCCAGCCTCCGAAGGGCATACCGTTTGGTCGGTAGCAAACGAGCGGTGAGCGAGTGCATACTTGTTGCATCAATAAGGGCGATCAGCAGTATCGGCAGCAAAATCACGTCGTAGTGCCAGCCGATCCACCAGTAAAATTCGACATTACCGGCAAAACGCCACGCCATGGTGGGCAAAACCAGCATGATCAGCGGAGAGGTAAGCCCAATCAGTCCGGCAGTTACTGCGAGCAGACCGAGCAGTACCAGTTTCGTTGCGGGAGTAAAAAATGTCAGCACACTCGCCCCGGTGAGCCGATCGGTGTAGTCGTAACCACCGGTGGGATTGAAGGCGGGCAAGATGACGGTCACGGTAAGGACAAACCAGATAATGCCCCACATGAGGGTTGCTAGCGCAGTACGTCGCAAGGGTGGACCGGCGGGAGTATCGCGGATGTGCCACCAGCGCCACAACAGGATGCACCCAAATACCGCCACTGTCAGCCCGAGGTCTTCTTTTACGAAAACTAACCCCGCCATCCACCAGGCAGCCTGGCGGTAGCGACGCGCCAAATAACTGGTAAGTGCGAAGGTTACCAACGGTACGGCAAAGGCAATTTCGTGAAATTGGGAGGCGACCGCCGTTTGGGTTGGCCATCCCACTGCGAGGATCACACCGCAGATGACAGCGACCCAGCGGGCCGTCAGATGCCAGGTGCGCCAGGTAAGTGCCGCAGCAGAAAGGCTGAAGAGAACATCTTGGGTGACCAGTAAGGTCAACGGGGAGGGGGCGAGCCGATAGAGCGGACCGAGAAGGATTAAGATCGGGTGGAAATGGTCACCAAGGAGGTTGTAGTTCGGACCTTTAATCTCCACGATCGGCGCTGAGCCGTGCGCGTAGGCGGCAGCGAGCTGGGTGAAAATCCCCAAATCCCAACTCGGGGTGGAAAGGGTCTGCCACTGCCACCACGAGATCCACAGGCTTGCCGCCAGAGCAACTGCGCCAACGCACGCGGTGGCCACAATACGCTCGCGCTGGTGCCGGCGGTTAGATTGCATGATGGCGTTCGAGATAGCGCAGTGCGAACCACCCCAGCGGGACCCGTCCCCAAAAGGTGAGGAGTCGGTAGATTACCGTCACGGATACGGCTGTTGCATAGGGGATCCCCGCGAGCGCTAGCCCCGAGGTGAGTGCAAGTTCAACCGGACCGATCCCGCCGGGTGCAGGCACGGCTGATCCCGCAGAATTCGCCACCAGGAAGGTGATCGCCAACGTAATTGGTGAGAGCTGGTAGCCAAAGGCGGCCAGTGCAAAACCGAAGGCCGCAACGTAGGCAACCGTCATGATGATATTGCCCGCAATGGCAGCAACCAGTCGTTTCGGATTCGCCAGCAGCCAGACGGTGCGCGGCCAGGCCTGAGTGAGGGCTGGGCCGATTTTCGCCCATACCCACCGTCGTACCTTCGGGAAAGCAAAGGCAATGCCGATCAGGGCCAATACCCCACCGATGGTAAGAACAGTCGGGAGTTGGGGCCAGGCAATTGAACCGGCTGACCCCGATCCGAGCGCAACAATAACCAGCAGTGCCGTGGTGATAACAAAGCGGGAAACCTGGGTGAGGGTGACGGTTGCGGCCGCCAGGGGGGCGGGAATGTTCGCTTTGGTTAAAAAGCGCAGATCCATCGCGGCCGGTCCAATACCCGCGGGGGCAACCAGCGCAATGATGGAGGCAGCCACCTGCACCAGAGTGGTGCGCCACAACCCGATTTTTTCTGGTGTGAAAGCAACCAGCCCGATCGCGGCGCCGAGATAGGTCACCAGCCCGACGCTAAACGATGCCGCCATCCACCACGGATTGGCGTTGCCTACGGCGGCAAGAACATCATCAAGTTGGAGCGATCCGAGCAAAACGTAGATCGCAATCGCCCCGATTGCCACCACGGCGGCACTGCGCAGGGAAAAGCGCTGCAATCGGACCGGTTCGGCCGGTGCCGGCAGATCTTCCCCCAGGGCATCACGCAGCTGTTGGAGCAGATGGTGGTGGGTTTTTACTTGTGCGCGAGTGCGTGAGGGCAGGGCAGCATTTTGTAACAGTGCAGCAGCTGCTGACAGTGTGGAGGTCCCCACACAGGCTTTTGCGACCTCGAGTGCATCATCAACGCCCAGGTAGCAGGCAGTTAGGGCTAATAGCTGCGCCAAGTCGATACGTCTGGCCAGATCACTGGCGGCAACCGACCCGTCCTGCCAGTTCATCAACCACACCACATTTTCGTGATCAACGAATACCGACAGGTCCGACAGGTCGTGATGGGCTAGGCCGCGGCGATGGGCATGGGCGACCTGCTGCCACAGCGAGGCAAAAATAGTGTGGTAGTCCGCCCCGTGATCAAGCTGCGCTAACACCCGCGCCCCGGTGAGCGCCTGCATCGGTAAGATAATTGACCCGTCAGCTTCGGCGGCACCTAGCAGCTGCGGAGTGTTCACCCCGGCAGCGCGCGCTTCGTGATTTAACAACATGGTACGTTCGGCAGTTTCTTTCACCTGGGGAGCAAACCGGCGTTCAAAACCGCGGTTGCGGAAGTTATCCCACAGCGTTTCGAGTAACCCAAGGACATGCTGTTCGGCATCCAGAACGACCACGTCGACCCGCTTCTGGTGATCAGGGTCGGTATAGACCGCAAAGGTGCGGTGGGCAGAGGCGTACAGCCGCGGAGGTAGATCAGCTGCCAACCCGTCACGTACCGCCTGGGCATCGGTGAGCGGATCGAGGGCAATTTGATCGCGGCCCGATCCGAGCGCAGCCATCAAGGTGGCCGGGCGATAGTCGAGATCGTCGGGCATATCAGCCCACATGTGCGCTGGTGTTGTCGGATCAACATCTGCGGTTTCAACGTGACCCAGTGGTGCGGCCGAGGTGATCTGCCAGGCACAGAGGTCATCAACATGATCGAGTCGCACCACCAGGTAGGGGTTGATCCCAGCACGGCGCAGTCCCGCGACCAGATCCACACCCCACGCGCGCGCTGAACGTACCCCCAGGAGAAAACAGATAGCCAAGCCCACCAGTCGGCCCAGGAGGACCGAGGTGAGGGCAGCCGGCATGGTTTGGTGGCCTTGAATGATGGCTAATACCAAGACGAGCCAGAGCGCATACCAACTCGTGGTGATAATCCGTGAGGTGATACCGCGCCCGGCGGTGGTCAATAGCGCGGCCAGGACCGTGACATAGATTGACAAGGTGACCATCCGTTCGCCGCCAACGTGCTGGGTGAGCGCAATGGCGAACGGATTGTCACTTTTCACGCGCAGGAGCGCCCAGGTGATCGCTTCGGCAGCAATCGAGGCAACCAGGGCTGCGGCCAGCGCCATCGCCAGGTGTCGCCAGCGCCGCCGCAGGAGCGCCCCACCGACAACGAACAGCGGCACGAAGACACTCACGGCGCCTTCCAACACGTTCACGGGGATCAAGACAATTGCGCGCGCGGTGGTGGTTACCACACTGGAGACATCCTTGGTGACTCCCGTGGTGGTGGCGTGAGCGTAGATACCCAGCAGTAAGGTCATCACGATCCCAACGAGCGCCAGCACCATCCGCAGCGCATCACCTGGCACCCGCACAATGGTTTCGGCCGAGTCAATTAGAACAACACTGTGGATGGGGGGCTGTTGGGTGGTGGAGTCGTGAGTGCGTGAGGAGTCGGACCCGCGATGGGGGACTGATTCACGCGCACTCATGGGTATAAGTCTAGTTCGCTCCCAGTGGTAACTTTTCGCTGCTAGCGCTCGGCGTGGCGCAGTCGCAGCGAATTGAGTACCACGATTACCGATGAGCACGCCATCGCTGCGCCGGCAATCATCGGGTTGAGCACGCCGGCCATGGCGAGTGGAATTGCCGCCACATTGTAGGCAAAGGCCCAAAATAGGTTCTGTTTAATTACCCGTAAGGTTTTGCGAGAAATGGTGATCGCCGTGGGGGCGGCAAGCGGGTCGGTGCGCATCAAGGTGATATCCGCAGCAGCGATTGCCACGTCGGTCCCCGAGCCCATCGCCATCCCTAAGCCCTTCGCTCCGGCTTGTGCCAGGGCAGCCGCATCGTTCACCCCATCACCGACCATGGCGACGGTTTGACCGCGGCGTTGCAGCATTTTCACCACCTCACGTTTATCACCGGGCAGCACATTGGCGTGCACCTCCGTGATCCCGAGTTCGGTGGCGACCTTGTCCGCTGCTTCGAGACGATCACCGGTCAGGAGTACCGAGGAGATTCCCATATCCGCCAGGCGTGCAACTGCCGCGCCGGCAGTTGGGCGCAACGGGGCGTGCAGGGCGATCGCCCCGATAATTTCGCTATCGGCAGCCACCCACACCAAGGTGGTGCCATGAAAACTAGCGGGTAGGTCATCGCTGGGCACATCGGTGAAGAAATCAGCTTTGCCGACCTTCACCTCAACGGCGGTTTGACTCCCATCGGCTTGTGGCTGCCAGACGGTTGCGCTGACCCCCATCCCAGCGGTGGTCGTGAAATCGCTGGCATGCCAGGTGGGGGCGTGCTCGCGTTGGGCAGCGCGCACGATCGCGCGGGCAAGGGGATGTTCTGAATTGCGTTCGGCTGCGGCGGCAAATGCAAGAATTGTGTGCCTGCTGGCCTCATGCTCAGCGACGTCAAAGACCTCCAGCTGCGCTTCGGTCAACGTCCCGGTTTTATCCCACACAAACGTGGTGATCTCACGCGTCGATTCGAGGACTTCTGGGCTTTTGACCACGATGCCAAGCTGGGCTGCGCGTCCGGTCCCAACCAGCAGAGCGGTTGGGGTGGCAAGGCCCAGGGCACACGGACAGGCAATGACCACCAC
>JAUNVN010000258.1 GCA_030537655.1 Bowdeniella nasicola
CGGTCGCCGACTCCTCGTTCAACGAACTCCTGCTCATCGGCTTCCTCACCGGCAACGAGTTGCCAATGTGCCGGGTCATCACCATAGCTCGTACCGTCATCGCGCGTGCCAGCGGCATCAAGAATGTCACGGCGTTGGGCCAGCAGTCCCCCATCGACGTGACGCAGTTCCACTCCCCCGCGTCGGGGTGGATCTACTTGTAACAGCCGCAGATTTATCTTCTCGCGCAAGATTGCAAGCGCATCGTCAGCAAATGCCGGGGCGATCACCACTTCGGTGAAGATCGGTTTGATCTGTTCAGCAAGGGTGGCATCAACGGTTCGGTTCACGGCGATAATGCCGCCGAAGGCCGAAAGTGGGTCGCAGGCGTGGGCACGCTCATGAGCGATGGCGATTGTCTCACCAATCGCAATACCGCAGGGGTTCGTGTGTTTAATAATTGCGCAGGTTGGCACATCACCGTGATCCCAGGCAGCACGCCAGGCGGCATCTCCATCGACGTAGTTGTTATAACTCATCGCTTTACCGCCCAGGAGCGTGCCACCGGCAACGCCACCAGCAGGGGCTGATTCTGGTAGATACAGCGCTGCCTCTTGGTGCGGGTTTTCACCGTAACGCAACGACTGCTCATGGCGCCAGGTCGCACCGATCCAGGCGGGAAGTCCATCGTCGGTCTCCCCCATCCAGTTGGCAACCGCCACGTCGTATGCGGCCGTGTGGCGGAAGGCTGCCGCGGCGAGTTCTTTGCGCTCCTGGCTGCTAAATCCGCCAGCTGCGGCTGCTGCGGCAACATCGTCATAGCGTTTGGGGTCAACCACGACGGCCACATGGGCGTGGTTTTTCGCTGCGGCTCGCACCATGGTGGGGCCACCGATGTCGATCTTCTCGATACATTCAGTCGCGCTCGCGCCACTGGCAACCGTGTCACTAAACGGATAGAGATTGACCACCACCAGGTCGATTCCCTGCAGATTGAGGTCATCTAGCTGTTGGGTGTGGCTGGGCTTTGAGCGGTCGGCGAGAATACCCGCGTGAATGGCAGGATGGAGGGTTTTTACCCGGCCGTCAAGACATTCGGGAAATCCAGTCACGTCTTCGACCGCACGCACGGGCGTTCCGGCAGCGGCAATCGTTTTGGCTGTCGAGCCGGTCGAGAGCAGTTCAACACCGGCGCGGTGTAGTGCGGCAGCGAGTTCACAAATCCCAGTTTTGTCATAAACACTCAACAGAGCGCGGGTAATTGGCACGTGGGTCATCGTGTCATCCTTTCGGGAAACGTCCACGTCCTACACCCAGGCGGGCGATGTAGCACAGATGACAGGTGGCCACTCCCCGGTGGTTTTCCACCTGAGCGCCAGTTGTAGCCGCTCCTATCGTAGCGTGCTAACCATCGCGGCGATCCCCCGGGGTTGCGTGCCGGCCCGCAATGGTCCATCCCTCTCGGCACATGGTGCCCACAACCGTCACCAATTGGGCCCGCTCGGCGACTTTAATTCGCTCGAGGAGCGTATCGTGGTCGTCACCAAAATGGACCGGTACTGCAACCTGGGCGAGAATTATGCCGGTATCAACGCCCTCATCGACAATAAAAAGCGTCGCGCCGGTGATTTTCACGCCATAGGCCAGCGCATCTCGAGGTCCGTGGATTCCCGGAAAGGATGGCAGGAGCGAATTGTG
>JAUNVN010000031.1 GCA_030537655.1 Bowdeniella nasicola
CACTTTCGGATCCCCACCGATACGGCCGCACTGCTCACCGAATTGGGCAGCGCCCCACCACGCGCCCAGATTGTGCGGATCCAAGCCCTGCACGGTGGTGCGGGAGCAAGTCACCTCGCCCGGGCGTGGGCATATCTGGCGGCCCGCGACGGGCTGCGGGTAATCCTGGTCGATACCGATCCGCTCGCCCCAACCACCCAGCTGTTCGATACGGACAACCCCGGGTGGTGCCACCACCCACAATCGCTGTTACCGCTGCGGTTTATTTCCCACCTGCCGCGTTGGCACGGGGTGCGAATCCTCGCGGGAAATCCCCCAAACAGCAAGGTGCGTGATGCGGTTGTCACCCAGCTGCAAGCAGGTGTGGATCTGATCATTATTGACGAACACGCCGGTGCCAACCAGCAGGTGAATCGGGCGCACTGGCAGCTTGCGGTGGGGATGGCCGATTGGCGGACCGCGCACGCGTGGCGCTATGTGGGGGCGCGCGCCCCGAGCCGGCTCGTTGTGCGTTCCTCCAGTGTGGCGCGCGCCCAGGCGCTCATCGACACACTCGGACCAGACCGCGGGTGGGTGTGGAAAAGTGAACGCGCCCGCACCGAAGTGGGCGATCAGCTCACCCCGCGGTTGCGCACCACCACGATGCGGCTGGTACGCGAACTGAGCGCAGCGGTGCGACGTGGGTGACGACGTCCGCTGGACCAAGCGCATCCGCGCCCTTGCCGGGGGAGCTACGCGGGTGGAAGCGCTTGCAGATGTCGGAAGTGATGTGCATGAGGTGGCGGATGCATGTGAGCGGTTACGCGCGGGTGATGCGGGACTAACCCCTCCCCTAGCAGCCCTGATTGATGACGAGACGATCACCGATATTCTCATCAATCCCAGCGGGGATGTCTTCATTGAACGCCACCAGCAGCTGGTACGCCACGACTACCGGGTCGACGATACGCGCGCCCTTGCGGTGCGCTTAGCCACGGCCGCAGGAGTACGCCTTGATGATGCCAGCCCCATTGTTGATGCCACGGTGATGGGGCGGGTGCGGGTGCACGCGATCCTCGCGCCGGTGGCGACAGGGGCAAGCCCTGCCGGTGGTGCAGCCATCAGCCTGCGGATCGCGCGGGCCAAACATTTCACCCTGAGTGACCTCAATCGCCTGGGCACCATCTCCCCGCAGGCTGCGCGCATTGTCACCTACCTGGTTACAACCAGACGCAATGTTGTGGTCACCGGTGCGACCGGCAGTGGGAAAACCACCGTGTTGGCCGCCGCGTTGGGATGCGCGGCAGAAAGTGAACGGCTGGTGGTGATTGAAGAGACCCGGGAATTACAGCTGGCCCATCCCCATGCCGTCTACCTGCAAAGCCGGCAACCAAACCAGCAGGGGGCAGGGGCAATCACCATGGCCGCGCTGGTGCGCGCCGCATTACGGATGCGCCCTGACCGACTCGTGTTAGGGGAGGCGCGCGGCGCTGAAATCCGTGAGATCCTCGCGGCGATGAATACCGGCCACCGCGGGTGTTGGCTCACCGTCCATGCCAACAGTGCCACCGATGTGCCAGCGCGTCTCGTTGCGCTCGGCGCGTTGGCAGGTCTTAGTGCGCATACCGTTCACGTGCAGGCGGCAGCCGCCTTGGACAGTATTATTCACGTGCAACGCACCCCCACCGGTCGGGTGGTAAGGGCGATCGCAACGGTGGGCTGTCGCGAAAACCAACTCTATATCACTCCGATATTCCAGGTGCGCGATGGGCGGGAATATTGTGATACCACCGAACTTCGCCGCCTTGAGGTGGAGATATGAGCGCGGCGATGATCACCCTGATCACCGCCACCATCATCTGGGCGCTGGCCCTGCAGCCACCACGGCCAGGCCCACGCCCAGTGCGCACCGCGCCCCTTCCACCACCGCCCCCACCCCTGGATGCGGCGATGGCGGTGCGAGAACTTGCCGCCTATTTTCGCGCCGGGGCAAGTCTGGCGACCGCGTGGCGCCACACCGCCGCCAGTTACGGTTTCGATGGGCAGCTTGCGGGTGATATTCCCAGCGCCGCCCAGTGTGCGGTTCTCGGTGAGGTGGGCCGCCATGTGCATGCCGGTTTCCTCCTCGCAGCGCGCACCGGTGCGCCGCTTGCACCGCTGTTAGATGCCTGTGCGCGCAGTGTTGAAGCAACAACAACAGCGGCAGCAGCGCGGCAAGTGGCCTTCGCCGGTCCGCGTGCCTCAGCGCGAATTCTCGCCTGGCTGCCCATCATTGGGCTGGCTGCCAGCGCCCTGATCGGCATTGATGTGGTCGGGGTGCTGCGCGAAAATCCCATCGCGCAAGGGGCCGCGGGTATTGGTCTGGCCTGTTGGGTTGGTGGCTGGTGGTGGTCACGACGGATGGTTAAGGCCGCCACCGACCACGATGATGACCAGCTTGGCCTCCAGCTCGACCTCGCAGCGGCGGCACTCGATAGCGGTGCGAGTATCGTGCGGGTGATCGCCACGATCGGCGAACTCTATGACGACCCCACCTGCCAACGCGCCGCGCGCGGATTACGGCTGGGGCTGTCGTGGAAACTCGCCTGGGCACCACACCACCGTTCAGCCCTCGCCCACAGCCTGGAGGCGGCGTGGCACTACGGACTCAATCCGCAGGAGCTGCTGAGCGCACGAGCTGCCCACATCCGCACGACCGCCACCACTCGCGCCCACCAGGCCGCGGCAAAACTGGGCGCCAACCTCGTGTTACCGCTCGGATTGTGCTACCTGCCCGCATTTATCTGTCTGGCACTCATTCCCACCGTGATTGCGCTATTACAACCGTGGTGGCACTAATGGGTCATCCCCAAGGTCGGTGGGCGCCGGGGTGTCCACAGGCGGATCGGAGCGTTGGCGAGCGGCTGCCAGGGTGGGGATATCCCACCGCCCGGTGGGATAAACCCAACAGGAGGTTGTTCCATGGTTCCGATCTATCGCACAATGGCTCGCCGGATGCAGGCGGTCATTGCCCGAATGCATATCCGCGCCTGGCAGTGTCACCGCTCCGAACGAGGGTCAGCAACGGCGGAATACGCCATTGCGGCACTTGCCGCTGCCGCCTTCGCCGGTGTCCTCATCGCGGTGGTCACCAGTCCCGAAATCCGCAAACTGTTGACCGCCATCATTACGAAAGCACTGAAAACCAAGTGATTTCCACCGCCGCCAACGCCCGTGAACGCGGATCAGCGACCGTAGAAACAGCGCTGGTATTACCCGTGTTATTACTTTTTGTCCTGATCGTGCTTGGTGCCGGGCGGATCGGGGCAACGTCGGTGGCGGTAACCGAAGCGGCCCGGGTTGCAGCGCGTGCGGTCGCTGCTGGCTATCCGCCACATACCGCAACCCAACTGGCAGCAACCACCTGTGCGTGCGCGGCGGATACCACCATTACCACCGGCAAAACCACGCGCGTGCAGGTCCGGGCCACCGCGGGGATTCACACGTGGATCCCCGCACTTCACATCACCGCAAGTTTCGTTATCCCAACTGAAACCACCCTGGTGGGAGCAGCTGATGATCCCGAAGAGTGAACGCGGCAGTATCACGGTGGTGGCGGCTGTGGCGGCGGTGATCACCGCACTGGTGGTCGCCGCCGTGGCAATGACCGCCCAGTTTCACCGAGAGCACACCTACGCGCAAGGTGTTGCCGATCTCGCCGCTCTTACGGGTGGACCGCATCTTGGTGATGGCTGTGCCCGCGCAGCAGCCATCACCGCGGCTCATCACCTGCAGTTATCCTCATGTACGCGCACCCACCTTGTCATCACCGTGCAGGTGGCCACCACCGTGATGGGAATTCCCATTCACGCAACCGCGCGCGCCGCTCCGGTCAGCACGTCCAACACCACCAGGGCACCTGCCTTATCTAACGGAGTATTACCGCTGCCACATTTCGGGGAGATCACACACCGGGGACAGCCGGCCTGACACACACACGCGGCCAGACGCTTCGCGGTCAGTTCTACCCACTCGTTACGGCGCGCAAATCCGCGTGCCGCAAATCCAGCACCCCCGGGCGCGCCATCATAGATGGCAATGACCGCACCGCCGCTGTGGTGGTGCATTGGACTGGAAATCCCGCCAATATCATTGCGGTCACACCCCGCCAGGAGGGGGAGTAGCGCAATGAGAGCATGTTCGGCAGCGTGCAGCGCGCCGGCAATATCGTCCACCCCACGCGAAACCACTTCCTGCGTGGGGAGTTGCCAAAGGCATGCCACCGAGGTGAAGGAGCGTTGCGGTAAGTCCAAGCGGTGGCTGGAGCGGATCTCCCCGGTTCGTTGATCGCGGCGATCATAGCCAACCACCTGGCTGTGCACCGTGACCGGCCCATTCCACACGCCCACCGTGTCGCTGGCCGGCGCCGTACCAAGATCAAGGTGGGTGTGGCTGCGCGCCACCGTGCGAATGGTGGTGGCCGCAATTGGTTCGGCTAGGGCGCAGGTGCCATCAAAGGAGGTGATCTGAAAATGTGCCCCCTGGTGGATGTAGATTGCTCCGGGGTGGACACTCGCATCGGCACGGTCATAACTGACCGTCCCCAGCAGCTCCCCGCTGGCCTGGTGGACCACATCAACACTGTGACCACCCCCGGCCCGCAGGTCGGTGAGATCGTGGGCGCGGCGCGCCAGCAGCTCATTGTAGCTCCAGCCGTTAGCGTCATAACGCAGCACATCTCTGGCAACCAGGGCATCGACAATCGTGTCATCGCCAAGCGCAAAGGTGGGAAAATCGGCGCGGGTCAGGGGTACTTCGCTCGCGGCGGCGCACACGTGCGCAAGTTGTACATGCGCATTGGTGATATCAATAACGCTATGTTCCACCCCCGCGGCGGCAACCAGTTCGGGGTGATCAACCAAATACTGATCGAGGGGATCATCGCGGGCAACAAAGATCGCAATCCCGGTTGTCCCAGCGCGTCCAGCCCGCCCGGCCTGCTGGATAATGGAGGCGCGAGAACCGGGCCAACCAGCAATAACCACCGCGTCCAGGCCAGCAATATCAATCCCAAGTTCCAACGCATTGGTGGCGGTGAGGACCGCAAGCTCACCGGCGCGCAGTTGGCGTTCTAATTCGCGTCGCTCAGCTGGTAAATACCCGCCGCGATAAGCGGCAATTTTGGCGTGGTGAAGCGGGGTGCCCGTGACGATGAGCGGGCGGGGATTGGTGGCATGTGCCTGGGTGACCGGCGTGCCCGGTGGGAGGGCCGCGAGATCTTTGACATGTGCCGCCAGTGTTTCAGCGAAGGTACGTGAGCGTACGAATGTGAGGGTGCGCGCGTGGGCACGCGCCAAATTTGCACTGAGCGCGGCGGCATCATGAGGTGATCCGGAAGCTGGTTTCCACCAGATCAGGTGGTGGAGTCCGCGCGGTGAGCCGTCCTCAGTAATCGTTGCAATCGGGCCTGCCAGCTCCCCAAACCACGCGGTTGCCAGTTCGGTGGGGGCAGCCGAGGTCGCCGAGAGCATCACGATGGTGGGATTGGCACCATAGTGGCGGGCGATACGCAAGACGCGGCGCATCACCAGTGCCACATGGGCGCCAAACAGACCGCGATAACTGTGGGCCTCATCAATGACGATGAGCTGTAAGCCAGCAAACCACCGTGCGTAGTGGTGATGGGAGGCAAGGAGGGAAAAATGTAAGAAATCGGGGTTGGTGCACAGCGCATTGGCGCGCTCGCGGATCGTCCGGCGCATCCTGGTGGGGGTGTCCCCATCGAGGGCGGCCACCTGGGTGTGCAGATCTCCGGCCCCAATCATCCGGTTGAGGGTATCGACCTGATCGGCGCCAAGGGCTTTGGTGGGCGCCACATACAGCAGCGTTGGGCGGCGCAGGTCCGTGCTGATTTTCCCGGCGGCTTGTCCCTGGCGGGCATCATGCCAGGTTTCCACCGCCGAGAGGAGGGTGGCCCACGGGGGCAGGGATTTGCCCGAACCGGTCCCGGTTGCGATCACGGTGGTGCGACCCGCTGCGATCGCACGCAAGGCCGCATCCTGGTGGCTCCACAGCGTGTCAATCCCAGCGGCCGCATAGGCGCGAAGAACCCGCCGATGGATTGCCGCCGGCCAGCTAGCCAGGCGCGCTGGGGTGGGCGCACTGGTAGCAATATGGGTGATTTGCCCATCGGTGGCCAGGTTGGTGAACAGCTCAACAATCGGATGCACCTTTCCATTGTCGGCTGTGATGAGGAGTTTGTCCTTTCCCATCTCGCGGCGCGGGGCTGCCGATTTTTCGGGGAGCGTTATATTCTGGTGGACGTGTCTGCCACCCTGCGTCCATACCGCCAGCGACTGTTGGCGGCAGCGAACCTGCTGTTGGGGGTGGTCGCGCTGTGGCTATTTTTTGTGAAAACCCCACTCGGGCAGATCCTGGATACCTTCGCGATGGCCTACGTGCAAATCTTGGATCGTTTCGATGGCCCCTCCATGGCAATTATTGGGGCGGTGATCTCCACCCCGACCCTGGCAACCATCACCGCGGCGGTGTGCCTGGTGGCGGTGGTGCGCCGACGCTGGCAACTCGCAGCGCGCGTGGTGGTGATTTTTGGTGGCGCCAATATCACCACCCAGCTGTTAAAGTCCTACGTTCTTGGCCGGGTGAACTATCTTGCCGAATGGGCAACCCCGCCCTCACTCCCATCGGGCCATACCACTGCCGCCGCAACGATCGCGGTGGCGATCATTATTGTCGTGCCCAGCCGCTACCGTCCCTGGGCGAGCGCGTTCGGAGCGCTGTGGGTGTCATTTGTGGGGCTGGTGATCATCGCAAATGGATGGCATCGCCCCTCCGATTTGGTTGCCGCCTTGCTGGTGACCGGCGCGTGGGCGACTGTCTTTGCCCCCAGTGAACGCGGCCGCGTGTGGGGCGGGGCACTGCGCCGCTATTTTTGGCGGGCAGGTATCGCCTTGAGTGCAATCGGGGTGAGCGGTGCGCTGGTCGGCGCGGTGATCGTGTGGCGGGCTGGGATGCTCACCTACCGCACCACCAAGATCTTTGATTTACCCCTGAGTGATTACCCCGGTTTAGGGGCAGTGTTAGCAATCGCCGGAATATGCAGCATTATCGGGTCGGTCCTGCTGGTGATGCGCAGTGTTGATGCGAAACGCCAGGGGCAAGCAGTGCCACCAAAAACGGTGCGTCCGGTTGCCACGGCGCCAACTGCCAGGTAGCAAAACGCTGGGTTATTACCAACCCGGCAGCCGCGCAATCGGCAGCAAATGTCTCCATCTCATAGCCCCGATCGGTACCAAAACCAATAACTACCTGACCGGTGGGGGCCAGTGCCGCCGCGAACTGTTCCAGCGCCAGGCGTGGGCCCTGGCCGGCGAGAAACGTCATCACATTCCCGGCGCAGACAATCAGATCAGCACCACCAACCCCACGGGGATAGGGGTAGCAAATATTCGCCTCCCTAAACTGGGCGACGCCCGGCTGGAACAGCGCATCGGATTCGGGCAGCGAGATCGTTACCGGCTCGTCTTTTTGACATCCGGTTTGCTGTGCCGCGCGCTGAGCGGTGCCGCGGTCAATCCGCGATGTCGCACTCACGTCACGATCGCACGCGCCATCCACACCAGCGGCACGGGCCGCCCGGTCTGCTTCGGCAATAAGCTGCGGATCAATATCCAAACCGATGACCGCATGGCCGCGGCGCGCCAGTTCGATTGCGGTGCGGCCCGGTCCGCACCCGGCATCAATAATGCGAGCGGCACGCGGGGCAATCGCATCGCAGGTACGTGCCTCACCATCTAAATCAACGCCAGCGGCACGCATCTTGTCAAAGCGGTCGATATACCAGCGAGAATGGTCAGGATTTTCGGTCGTGATCTGCGTCCAGCGGGTGTGTGACTCCATGATCCCATTGTGCCGCATCCGGGACCATAGTCCCAAAGCGTTTCCCGCGAAGAATAAAATGAATCACAATATGTAGTGGGTTCGGCGTGTCGTAACCACTGCATGTAGTGTTCTCTTTAGAGTCGCAAGTGCGCCTTGAAAACCGCGGAGGCGCGGTAATGAACAAAACCAGCGAAATATTAGGGAGAGGTCCCATGAGTGCATCACGCAGTGAACAATCGGTATCCGACGCTACCTTCCAGGGTGTGAACCTTGGGCAGGATTCCACGCCGGTGACCGTTGATGCAATTTCGACCATTGAAGAGTATCTGGACCGCAGTGACTGGCGGGTTAATGCCAATGCGAACCAGGGATACTCCCTTGGTGGGATGATGCTCAACACCTCGGGCAAGATGGTGGCCAACTATTGGCTCTCGCGGGTTTATGCCCCCGAAGCTGGCACTGCCCACCGCGAAGGTGACCTGCACATCCACGACCTCGACATGTTTGCTGGCTACTGTGCCGGTTGGTCGCTGCGCTCCTTGTTGGAACAGGGCTTTAACGGGGTTGCCGGTGCGATTGCTGCCCGCCCGCCAAAGCACTTCTCCTCAGCGTGCGGCCAGATCGTCAACTTCCTGGGCACCTTGCAAAATGAGTGGGCAGGCGCGCAGGCGTTTTCCTCCTTCGATACCTACATGGCCCCGTTCGTACGTCTGGACAATATGACCTACGACCAGGTTGAGCAGTGCATGCAAGAACTCATTTACAACCTGAATGTGCCCAGTCGCTGGGGAACGCAAACCCCCTTTACCAACCTCACATTCGATTGGACCTGCCCTGCTGACCTTGCCGATGAGCACCCGCTGGTGGGAGAAGAGCTGTGCGACTTCACCTACGGGGAGTTGCAAGCAGAGATGGATCTCATCAACCGGGCCTACATGGCGGTGATGACTGAAGGAGATGCCGAAGGTCGCGTCTTTACCTTCCCGATTCCCACCTACAACATCACCAAGGACTTTAACTGGGATACCCCCAACGCCCAGCTGCTGTTTGAAATGACCGCGAAATACGGGCTGCCCTATTTCCAAAACTTCATTAATTCCGAACTGGATCCGGGGATGATCCGCTCGATGTGCTGCCGCTTGCAGCTCGATCTGCGAGAACTACTCAAACGCGGTAACGGCCTGTTCGGCTCGGCGGAACAAACCGGTTCCCTCGGTGTGGTCACCATTAACTGCGCCCGCTTGGGATACCTCCATGCGGGGAACCGCGAGGCGCTGTTTGCTCGGCTTGATGAACTGTTGGAGATCGCCAAAGACACCCTGGAGAAGAAACGTGTGGTAATCCAACACCACATTGACACCGGGCTGTTCCCCTTCACCAAGCGCTACCTGGGGACCCTCGATAACCACTTCTCAACCATCGGGGTGAACGGGATTAACGAAATGATCCGCAACTTTACCGCCGATGCCTACGACATCACCTCCGCTCAGGGTCACCAGCTCGCTGTGGATCTGCTCGACCATGTGCGTGACAAGATGGTCGAATTCCAAGAAGAGACCGGCCACCTCTACAACCTGGAGGCAACGCCAGCAGAAGGCACCACCTACCGGTTCGCCAAGGAAGACCGCAAACGCTTCCCGGAGATTTTGCAGGCCGGAACCGAGCAGAACCCCTACTACACCAACTCCTCACAACTGCCGGTCGGCTACACTGACGACCCATTTGAGGCTCTCGAAATGCAAGAAGACCTGCAGTCCAAGTACACCGGCGGGACCGTCTTGCACCTGTACCTGCCAGAGAAGGTCTCATCGGCCGAGGCGTGTAAACAGCTGGTGAAACGCTCCTTGGAGAACTTCCACCTGCCGTATGTCACCGTCACCCCCACCTTCTCGATTTGCCCCTCCCACGGCTATCTCGCCGGGGAGCACTTCACCTGTGAGAAGTGTGAAGCCGAATTCGGTGAACACCAACCATGTGAGGTATGGACCCGCGTCATGGGCTACTTCCGTCCGGTCTCCTCGTTCAATATTGGCAAGAAGGGTGAATATGCCGAACGAGTGATGTTCCAAGAACCCGCACTTGTGCGCAGCTAACATGGCTGCACCTGGACGTGGGGCTCGCGGTGCGGTGGCCCTGGGGCTGCCGCACCGCAGGATGGACTCCAAACCTCGTCGGCGCGCGACAGCGTGCGCCAGTGATCTCCCCATTGCTGGGATCACCGCGCTCAGTACGGTTGACTGGCCGGGAAAACTTGTCGCCACCGTCTTCGTGCAGGGCTGTCCGTGGCGATGCACCTACTGCCATAACCGGGAGATTCTCGACTGCAACACTGCGGGAGAACACCGCTTTAGTGAAGTTGAAACCCTGCTAGCGCGCCGCAGTGGCCTGCTTGATGGAGTGGTGTTTTCCGGTGGAGAAGCCACCCGCACGGCCAGTGTGGTTCCAGCCCTGGCGCGAGTTCGCCAGCTCGGGTTTTCCACCGGACTGCACACAGCCGGTGCCTACCGCGCCACCTTGCGCGCAGCCCTGGAACATCTGGACTGGGTGGGTTTTGATGTCAAAGGTCTGCCCGCCCACTATCCCGATGTCGCCCAGGTGGGCGAAGCGATGGGCGAACGCGCCTGGCAGGTCCTTGCAGAGGTGCTTGCCAGCGGGGTGGAAACCGAAGTGCGGTTGACCACCTATCCGGGGGCGCATCGCCTCGACGATATTATTGCCATCGCCCAGCGGGCCTTTGACCTGGGGGCACCCCGCTTTGCCCTCCAGCAGGCACGCGGTGAGGGTGGGCGCGGCATCTTCCTTGCCGAGGCTGACGCCAGTGTCACCAGCGGGCAGGCCGAATTTGATCGGGCAGCTGCCGCCCTCACCCAGCGGTGGAATCACCGCGTCATCATCAGGAAATAACCCCAGCCCTTGATACTTGGGGTCGGTGGTGGAAGGGATGTGCAGACTGGAGAATCAAGGGTGTTTGCCATACCAGGTGACCGACTGTAATATCCAGATTTTGAACAGCCGAGATACGAAAATGACCCCGCGTTTCCCATTCCTTCAACCGAGGTTCTAGACTTGAAGGAACCATGGGGAGGGAGTAATAGCCATGTCTGATATTTCCGGTGGCCACGTGCCCAGTGCCGAGGAGATTTTGGCCAATGCGGAAGTGAGCGCCCAGCAGCTCTACGAGCTCGCGGCAACCCAACCGCAGTTGCGGGCCGCGATTGCCGAACACCCAAATACGTATCCAGAATTACTGCAGTGGTTACGCACCCAAGATGATCCAGAAATCCAGGCGGCAATCCACCGTCGCGACCAGCTAGAGGAGACGGCGAGCGCAACTGCCCACCCGGGGGAGGACGCTCAGGAACCCAACGCTAAGAGCGACAGTGCGCCAGCAGCCGAGCGGGTGGAAGATGACGGGCCAAGCGGCGCGGCCAGCGAACCGGAGGTGGCCAGCGAAAGTGAGCCAGCAGGGGAGCAAACCGCCAAGGAAATAGATCTCTTAGCTGCACACCGCGAGGAAGAAAGCGCGGATCAACCCGAGATGTCCACCGGCCAGATTGATGAGCGCGCGGCTGCGTCCCATCTCTTTGGTGAGCGTGATCAGGTGGCAGACCGCGATGAGGAAGCTGGCGAACCTGAAGGTGAGAGCCAACCCAGCGGTGAGGATTCCCAGATGGGAGACGAGCAGCAGGCGAAGGTAGCTGCCGACCAGGCGGAGCCCGCGCCACGTGAGCGCGAAGAGGCTGTGGGCCATGACAGCGGCGGAGCGCACCGAGCGCCGGAGGCGCCCACTCACGCCGATAACACTCCCGCCACCGACACGGCGGAGGAAGCTCTCCCCAGTGACGATGCTCCGATTGCTGGAGATGACG
>JAUNVN010000032.1:0-5786 GCA_030537655.1 Bowdeniella nasicola
TTTCCAGCGCAAACTAAGGCGGTGACGGTGTGGCGAAACGCGCTAAAGGAAAAGCCCGGAGTTGGCAGGAAGCAAAACTCGCACCGATCGTGCTGGTCCACGGCAAAGAACAAGTGCTCGCTGAGCGAGCAATCGAGTCGGTCACCAACCAGGCACGCCATACCGCTCCCGACGTGGAGATTATCGACCTGGAGGCACCAGCTTATGCACCGATGCAATTACTCACCTTGACCTCCCCGTCGCTGTTTGGCGAAGTCCGGTTGATCAGGATAGCTAACGCCCACCAACTCAATGACGCACTATTAGGTGATCTGCTCGCCTATGCGGATGCGCCTGCAGATGACTGCTGGATGATTGTCCACCACGGTGGGGGAATGCGCGGGAAGAAACTGCTCGACAAACTGAAAACTACCGCGGAAGTTATCGAGTGCCCCGAGATAAAATACGACAATCAGAAAATCGATTTTGTCCACGCCGACTTCGCGCGGGCCAAACGCACCATCAGCAAAGATGCTGTCCAGGCGCTAGTTCAAGCCGTCGGCTCGGACGTTGCAGAACTCGCAGCTGCAGCCGCGCAGCTCATCAGTGACACGACTGGTAAGGTCACCATCGGCGATGTCCGACGCTATTACGGTTCGCGGGTAGAAGCCACAGTTTTTCATGTGGCTGAAGCCACGGTACGAGGGGAATTAGCCACCGCCTTGACCCTGGCGCGTCACGCCCAAGAAACGGGCGCCTCACCAGTAGCAATCATGGGAGCACTGGCCGCCAAGTTGCGAAATCTCATTAAGGTTGGGGTGATGGTGACTCGGAAAATGAGCGCCAGCGAACTGAAACTCAACCCGTGGGTGGCAAAGAAAACGCGCGGCGACTTGCGCGGTTGGACCCCAGAGGCTCTCGCTGAGGCCCTAGCGGCAGTTGCCGCTGGAGATGAAGGCGTCAAAGGGCGAGCAAAAGATCCGCACTATGCGCTAGAAAAAACGATCATTGCAGTCGCAGCGGCCAGAAATAGCGCGGGCCGGCGCAGCCGATGACAAAACCCGCCGTGGGATTCCACAGCGGGTTGTCATTCAATGCGACTTACAGTTGGTTAATCTGCTTAGCAAGTTTGGATTTGCGGTTAGCCGCCTGATTCTTATGAATCACGCCCTTGGAGTGAGCTTTATCCAGCTTGCGGCTCGCAACCAGGAATTCCTTTTCTGCAGTTTCCTTATCGCCAGCGGCAATGGCCTCACGGACCTTACGGACGTAGGTCTTCAGCTCGCTCTTGACAGCTTTATTGCGCAGCCGAGCCTTTTCGTTGGTCTTATTGCGCTTGATCTGGGACTTGATATTCGCCACTTGTCGAGAACTCTTTCGTTGGTCGCTTTCGCGATCGGATTCGGTCAGTGAGGGAGGTGCTGGCGCCGGGACTGGGCCGTGGGGATGGCCGTGGTTGGCTCCAGCAGGCACACGCCATGACCATGGATGTGCCGAAGCACCACTGTACCACCACGATTGGCAACACTAAAACCCAAACGCGCGTGAGATAACGCGCATCCTCGGACACCCGGTGCGATTAGGAAGCGCGGTGGTGAGCTTTCAATGCGCGTACCACCTTGGCGAACATGGCGGCATCTAAACTCGCCCCTTCGCGGCGAATCGCTTCGGGTTCGACCCATAGCAGTCGGTCGAGGCGGACTTCCGATGGGCGGCGTTGTCGATCCCACGCCCCGGTGCCGATATCCATCCAGTACCGTCCCCAGCGGGCCTCCTGAGCGGCATCACGGTCGTGATCCTTACTGGTCAGTTGGGCGATCACCAGCCGGTGGGCATCACGAGCGAGCACGAGCACGGGGCGGTCTTTGCCCTGGGTGGGATCTTCTTCGTAGGGCACCCACGTCCACACCACTTCCCCCGGATCCGCATCCCCATCGGGTTGGGGATCATAGCGAAATGCCGGCAGGCCGCGTGAGGTGTCATATTCGCCAATCGTCCCGGCGGG
Organism: Bowdeniella nasicola; assembly: GCA_030537655.1. GTDB lineage: Bacteria > Actinomycetota > Actinomycetes > Actinomycetales > Actinomycetaceae > Bowdeniella > Bowdeniella nasicola_B. Next base: position 1,985 of record JAUNVN010000032.1, read on the forward strand.
GCTTGAGCCGCCCGGAGCACCAGCAGCGACGGTGCGATGATGGGAGCGGTGCGGTTGGCGTTTGGAACCGCGAGCGCGTGAGCCTGATTTTTTTACGCGCTGCTGCCGAATTGCGTCGTTGAGGACCGAAGAAAGAAGACGGAGGGAACGCTGCCAGATACTCGCCATGGCCACAGCCTATAACAGTAATGCCAAGGCGCAGACAATGGATCCGAAGGTTGCCAACGCCACGGTGAGGTTGGTGCCAACAAATGATGCCAACACGAGCCGTAGGTCATAGCGCAAATAGGGCGCGTTGACCACCCCTCCAGCTGCGTGAACCAATGCGCGTTGTGTGGCGTTAATGCGCGGGAAGAACCGGGTGGTGATGATTTGCGTTTCCCGATATGCCTCCCCGATTGCCGTAATATCGGCGTGGAGACCAGTGGCGAGATCACTGGAAGTGGAGGTCGGGTCGGAGGTTTGCAATTCGGTGCCGGTGATGGTCTGCGGGGGATGGGAATCCAAAGACCGGCGAATTCCGGCACGAAAATAGCTGAAGGTGCCCACACAAATCCACCCGGCAAGCGCAAACAGTGCGGGGAGGTAACGTGTAAGCGTGTCGGAGTGATACCACACGAGTGCGGCCATGAGCGTAAAAAGTGTGAGGGCGAACGTGGCTAGGCGCAACAGCAACGCGCCAGGTCGATCGCACATTCGCAAAATGGCCGGTAAGAGACGAGCAACGGTCGGACTGGTAGCCATATGGCTATCGTCTCACTGAATTCATGCGTGCACATCCGCAGCGTAGGTGCGCGGAGAGGTCGCGCGGTGCGAAACGTGCGACAATGGCCGGTGGAGAAGTAAGAAAGAGGAGCTCAGTGCCACACGATTCGATCACCCCAGCCGCAACCGACCCGTCGTTGCTGCGTAATTTTTGCATCATCGCCCATATTGATCACGGCAAATCAACCCTTGCTGACCGGATGTTGCAATTGACCGGTGTGGTAGAAGAACGGCTGATGCGGGCGCAATATCTCGACCGGATGGAAATTGAACGTGAGCGTGGAATCACGATCAAATCTCAAGCGGTGCGGATGCCATGGCGCGTGGCAGGTCAGTCCTATGCCCTCAATATGATCGACACACCTGGTCACGTGGACTTTTCCTACGAAGTCTCCCGTTCACTGGCAGCCTGTGAGGGTGCGGTACTGCTCGTTGATGCCGCCCAGGGGATTGAAGCCCAAACCCTCGCGAACCTGTATATGGCGCTGGAAAACGACCTGAATATCATCCCGGTCCTCAACAAAATCGACCTGCCGGCAGCCCAACCGGAAAAATATGCGGAAGAGCTCGCCGGGTTGATCGGGGGAGAGCCAGAAGATTGCCTGCAGGTGTCAGGCAAGACCGGACAGGGAGTTGAAGCACTCCTGGATCGGATTGTCGCCGAGGTGCCGCATCCGGCTGGCGATGCAACCGGACCAACGCGTGCGATGATTTTCGATTCCGTCTATGACACCTACCGCGGTGTGATCACCTACGTGCGCGTGGTTGACGGGAAAATTGAACCACGTGACCGCATCGAAATGCTCTCGACACGCGCGAAACATGAACTGCTTGAAATTGGCGTGATCGCTCCTGAACCCACGCGTACCAAGGGCCTGGGAGTGGGGGAAGTGGGCTATCTGATCACCGGGGTGAAAGATGTGCGGCAATCGCGGGTTGGTGACACCGTCACCACCACCGAACGTGAAGCAACCCAGGCGCTGCCCGGTTACCGTGACCCACAGCCAATGGTCTTTTCGGGACTGTATCCCATTGACGGATCCGACTATCCGGCACTTCGTGAAGCATTGGACAAACTCAAACTCAACGATGCGGCCCTGGTCTACGAACCGGAGACCTCAGCGGCCCTCGGATTTGGGTACCGCTGCGGATTCCTCGGGCTGTTGCACCTGGAAATTGTGCGCGAACGCCTCGAACGCGAATTCGATCTCGCCCTGATCTCGACCGCCCCAAACGTGGTGTATACGGTGGTGAAGGAAGATGGCACCGAGTTGCAGGTAACCAACCCGAGTGAATTTCCCGACGGGAAAATCGCGGAAGTGCGCGAACCGGTCGTGAAAGCCACGATTTTGCTGCCATCGGATTTTGTCGGACCAGTGATGGAACTGTGCCAGTCACGGCGCGGCAATATGCTCGGGATGGACTACCTGTCAACCGAACGGGTCGAACTGCGTTACAGTCTGCCGCTAGCAGAAATTGTGTTCGACTTCTTCGACCAACTGAAATCACGCACCAAAGGCTATGCGTCCCTAGATTACGAACCCACCGAAGAGCAGGTTGCGAACTTGGTGAAGGTCGACATCTTGTTGCACGGCGACCAGGTCGATGCATTCTCAGCAATCGTCCACCGTGATCAGGCCTATGACTACGGCGTGAAAATGGCCGGTAAACTCAAAGACCTCATTCCGCGCCAACAGTTCGAAGTGCCCATCCAAGCGGCGATTGGTTCGCGCATCATTGCCCGCGAAACCATCCGGGCATTGCGCAAAGATATGCTTGCCAAGTGTTACGGCGGCGATATTTCGCGTAAACGCAAACTGTTAGAGAAACAAAAAGAAGGCAAGAAACGCATGAAGGCGATCGGCCGAGTGGATGTTCCACAGGAAGCCTTCATTGCCGCGCTGTCCTCTGATGGATCAACCAAGAAGAAATGACCGGTCGGCAACGTCACCGTATCCCCTCCTTTGTGCGCCGCGGTATGCGCATGACGCGCGCCCAAGCAAAAGCGTGGCAGCGGTTGAATCACCGCTATGTGCTCCCACTTGCGCGCGGTGCTGGCGCTACCGAGGTCGCAGCGATCCATCGGTTAGATCTTGCTGCCTGCTTTCCGACCCTTCCTGCCGATGCGCCAACGATCGTGGAAATTGGTACCGGTACGGGTGACCAGTTGATCCACGCCGCGACAACCAACCGCGATACGCGCTTTTTAGGTGCCGAAGTGTGGCGGCCGGGAATCGCCCACGCGATGATGGGCGCCCATGATGCACAACTGGACAACGTGCGCTTTATTGAAGCGGATGCACAGCAGTGTCTGGTCATGCTGCTCGGTGAGGCCAACGTCGATGAGGTGTGGACCTTTTTCCCCGACCCGTGGCAAAAGGCCCGTCATCACAAACGCCGCCTTGTCAATCCGCAGTTCGCCACCGATGTTGCCACGGTCTTGCGTGATGGCGGTAAGTGGCGCCTGGCAACCGATTGGCGTAACTATGCCTCGCAAATGATTCACGTCCTCGCCGCCCATCGCGATTTTGACCTCTATAGTTGCGGGCGATATCCACACCGGATTGCCACCCGATTTGAAATGCGCGCTGAACGCGAGGGCCGTTTCCCATTCGATCTCACCGCGATCCGTCGTCCTCGTGGGTACTAAGCAGGCAGGATGCGAGCCTGCCGCACTGCTCGCCGACCATCCCACCGATTGCGGCCAGCGGCCATTTTCCGCCTATGTGCACATTCCGTTTTGCGCCAAACGCTGCGGCTATTGTGACTTCAACACCTACGTCACTGATTTTGGAGCGGGCGCGAATCGTGCCACATTTGCCGATTCGATTATTGCCGAGATCGAGCTGGCAGCTACCACTGCGGTCACAGCCGATATCCCAGCGTTAGATACGATCTTTTTTGGTGGGGGCACTCCAACCGAGCTGCCAACCAGCCACCTGGCACGCATCGTTGCGCACCTGCGCGAGCGGTTTTCACTGCAACCGAATGTGGAGGTTAGCTGCGAAGCTAATCCTGATTCCATTACCTCTGCTGA
>JAUNVN010000032.1:5796-11611 GCA_030537655.1 Bowdeniella nasicola
GCGTCTTGCTGCCGCCGGGTTCACCCGGATCTCCTTGGGAATGCAAAGTGCCGATCCGCAGGTGTTGCACCGGTTGGATCGCACGCATAATCCGGACAATGTGGCGCGAGCAGTGGAGTTTGTGCGCGCCGCCGGAATGGAGGTATCCCTCGACCTGATCTATGCGACCCCCGGTGAGTCGATGGCCTCATGGCTGGAAAGCCTCCAGGTAGCAATCGCCCTGGCTCCCGATCACCTGTCGGCCTATGCGCTTGGGATTGAACCGGGAACCAAACTCGGGGCGGCCCTTGCGCGCGGGGAGATCCCGCCGGTAGCTGATTATGACGCGGCGGAAAAATATGAACGTGCGGACCAGTTGCTGCACGCCAGTGGTTACCGGTGGTATGAAGTGTCAAACTGGGCGCGAACTGCTGGTGATGGCAGCATAAAAAGCTGCCGCCACAACCTGCACTACTGGCGAGGTGATCACTGGTGGGGGTTTGGACCAGGCGCCCACGGTCATATCGGCGGGGTGCGGTGGATGAATGTAAAACATCCCCTGGGATATGCCCAGTTGCTTACCGATGGGCGCCTTCCCGTGGCGAGGAGGGAAATCCTTGATGCCAAAGCACGCCACGAAGAGCACGTGATGCTCGGGATTCGACTTCGCGAGGGGATTGACCTGCCCGCCAGCGTTTCACCAACCAGGGTGAGTGAACTCGTGGCAGATGGCTTACTTCAACGTGAGGCGGCAGCCCAGGGCCGGGCAATCTTAACCCTGCGCGGTCGCTTGCTTGCCGATCCAGTGACCTACGCACTGCTGGGAATCTAGGCGCCGTAACGATCGGCAAGGACAAAGTCGATCAGCTCTTCCACCCGTCCTACCAGCTCGGGGGTGAGGTCCTGGTAGGTGCGGACTCGTTTGAGGATGGCCTGCCAGCCGCGCGCAATATCCGCCTGGGTGTGATGCGCTAGGCCCAGTGCCTGTAAGGTTCCTACTTTCACATCCACCCCACGTGGAATAGTGGGCCACTTTCGCAATCCGACACGTTCGGGTTTAATGGCGTGCCACACATCAATATACGGGTGGCCACACACCAGGACGTATTCGCGTCCGTTAAGCCCCTCCAGGGCTTGGTTGACCAGGCGGGTTTCTTTTGAACCGGGCAGATAGTGATCAACGAGGACCCCGATGCGGCGGTGGGGGCCTGGCTGGTGGGCGCGCAGGTGTGCGCCGAGGTTGTCGACGCCCTCGAGGAGTTCAACCACGACCCCTTCGAGGGCAAGATCTGCACCCCACACGCGTTGAATCAGTTCCGCATCGTGGCGGCCTTCAACCAAGATTCGCGAGGGGATCGCCACGCGCGGGCGCGTGTGGTTAACCGCAATGGAACCACTAGCGGTGCGTTTAGGGGCGATTGGTTGGCTCGGTTTCGCCGCCGGGAGCGTCAGGGTTACCGGGTGACCATCCACCCAAAAACCGGCACCTAGCGGGAAGGAGCGGCGCACCCCGTGGCGGTCTTCCAACTCCACCAGGTGGATACCCCCAGATTTCTCAATGCGCGTAATCGCGCCTACCCAGCCAGATTCCACATCTTCAACCACCTCACCTATCCGCGCGGGGTAGGGGGTGGATGTGGGACGGGCAGGATGTGGGTCGTGGGCGAAAATATCGTTGCCATAGCGATCGTGCACGCCGCCAGCTTAAAGGGATGGAAGAAAAACGGAATCGGGCACGCCGCGGGAAGACAAAGTGGCACGCGAGCACTGGCGCGGTAGACTTAGCACTCGAAGGGTGAGAGTGACAGGAGGTGTCGGGTGCGAGCGAGTCAACGCCGCTTACAGGTATTGCAGGCGATTGTGCAAGATTATGTCCACACGCGTGAACCCGTCGGCTCACGTGCTCTGGTGGAGCGCCATGGGTTAGCGGTCTCACCGGCCACCATTCGCAACGATATGGCAGCGCTGGAAGCAGCCGGGTTGATCACCCAGCCTCACACCTCAGCTGGGCGGATCCCGACCGATCAGGGCTATCGCGCCTTTGTTGACCAAATCTCACGTTTGAAACCGCTATCTCCAGCGGAGCGGAAAGCGATCGAAACTCTGCTGGCTGGCGCGTTGGATTTGGAAGATATTTTAGAGCGGGCAGTGCGCTTACTGGCCGCGCTGACCAATCAGGTTGCCGTCATCCAATATCCGTCTTTACATCGCACCGCGATCCGTCACCTCGAATTGGTGCCGCTGACTCCCCAACTCCTGCTCGTGGTGATCATTACCGATTCGGGACGAGTGGAACAGCGGACGATAGCAACCGGTGTGGAAATTACCGATGATGCGCTCCACGACCTGAAAGCGGCTCTCAACGGGGCGCTTGCTGGACGGTTACTGCCCGATCTTGCGCCATCGGTGGCCGAACTGCTCGCGAGCTGCCCCCACGAGTTGCAAGCGGTTGCGAAACTGATCAGTGACGAGCTCATCCAAATTTTGGAATCGGAATCCGTCGATCGCGTCGCCATGGCCGGTACCGCAAACCTGGCACGTACCTCAGCGGACTTCCCGCGCACCATCGGTCCGGTACTCCAGGCGTTAGAAGAACAGGTTGTGCTCCTGCAAATCCTGAACGAAATGACTGACGAGGAAGCCGTTTCGGTGCGGATTGGAAAAGAAACACACCATGATGGGTTAGCGGAAACCGCGGTGGTCACCTCCACCTATGCGGCCCCAGCCGATACCCTCGCTGCCCTTGGGATTGTCGGACCGACACGGTTGGACTATCCTGCCACGATGGCGATTGTGCGCGCGGTCGCACGTTACGTGTCAAGAATTTTGAGTGGAGATAATTCGTGAAAAACTACTACGACATTCTCGGGGTGGCTCGTGATGCCAGCCCCGAAGAAATTAAACGCGCCTATCGGAAACTCGCGCGCAAACTCCACCCGGATGTGGCCGGAGCAGAAGCAGAAGAAGAATTCAAAGAGGTCCAACGCGCCTACGAAGTGTTATCCAATAAGGAAAAACGCGAAATGTATGACCTCGGTGGCGAAGATGCTGTCAACCGAGGTGGCGCTGGTGGCTTTGGTGACTTCGGCGATATTTTCTCCTCCTTCTTCTCCGCTGCCACCTCTCCGCAAGGTCCAACAAACCGGGCCCGGCGCGGCCAAGACGCGCTGGTGCGGATGACCATTGATCTAGATGATGCGATCTTTGGGACGACCGAACAAATCCAGGTTGATACCGCTGTGCGCTGTCCAACATGTGACGGCACCTGCTGTAAACCGGGGACGTCCCCAACGATGTGTACCACCTGTGGTGGACGTGGCAGTGTTCAGCGGGTGGTGCGTTCCTTCCTCGGCCAAGTGATGACCAGCGCTCCATGTCCAGATTGCCGCGGCTACGGCACCATCATTGCCGATCCGTGTACCGAATGTTCCGGCGACGGGCGGATCCGTACGCGCGCGAAGGTCGATGTGAAAGTCCCCGCCGGGGTGGATAACGGCGCACGTATCCGTATGAGTGGTCGCGGAGAAGTCGGTCCGGGTGGGGGACCGGCAGGTGACCTCTACATTGATGTGGCGGTGCGCTCACACGCCACCTTCGTGCGTGAAGGTGATGACCTGCACTGCACCGTATCCATCCCCATGACGGCTGCGGCCCTGGGAACGGTCATCACGCTCGATACCTTTGATGGACCGCGTGATATTGATATTCCCGCCGGGACCGCAAATGGGCATGTTGAAAAACTCCGGGGACTTGGGGTGACCCACCTCCATCGCGAAAGTCGCGGCGACCTGCTCATCCATCTTGATGTGATGGTGCCAACCAACCTGTCCCAACGCGAGAAACAACTCCTGGAGGAACTGGCGGAACTTCGCGGCGAACAGCGTGTTGAACCGCAGGTCAAACCCGCCACCTCGGTTTTTTCGCGCCTGCGTGAAAAGATCGGACTGTAAGTGACCCCGCCGGTTTTTCTCGATCCCAACCTTGAAATCCACCCGGTTGGGAGCACCTACCACCTGGGCGGGCCCGATGGGCATCACTGCGTTATTGTCCGCCGCTTCAAACCCGGTGCGATCATCGACGTGGTCAACGGGAACGGGGTGCGGCTGCGCGGTGAAATTACCGCCGTTGAGACAAAACCGGCAGTGGCGCACCTGCGGGTCCAACACTGCGAAACCGAGGCGCCTGCGAGCCAACGCATCTGGTTAATCCAAGCGCTGGCGACCGGTGGGCGTGACGAACGTGCGATTGAAATGGCCACCGAATTGGGAGTGTGGGGGATCATCCCCTGGGCGGCCGCGCGTTGCACGGCGTCCTGGCCGGCACACAAAGCAGCGAAACGTCGTGCCAGGTGGCAGAAAATCGTCGCGGCGGCAACGAAACAGTCCCGTCGCTCCTACCTGCCACAGGTGAGCGATGTGCACACCACTGCGCAGTTGGTGGCGCGAAGTGCACATTTGCCACTGGTGGTCTTGGATGCAAGTGCAACCACTGCGCTAGCGAGCACCACCTGGCCGGCTGAAATCGGGATCATCGTTGGGCCCGAAGGGGGCATCACCGCTGCGGAAATTGACCAGTTACGTGCTGCCGGGGCAACACCCGCGCGGTTGGGGCCCCATATTTTACGCACCTCCACTGCTGGTCCTGCCGCGCTCGCAGTGCTAAGTGGCGCCAGCGAGGCGTGGCGCTAACCGTTACAATATTGCTAAATTCTCGAGCGTAAGGACACCGCAGCGACCCCATGATGGAAACTGAAACACTGCATATCCCTCCCGATATTGATCCCCTGGTGATCTTTGGGACCCGCGATGAGGTTCTGCGCAGCTTCGAACAGGGGTTTCCGAACCTAACGGTCGGGGTGCGTGACCGGGATGTCACCTTCCAGGGCCCAAAAGCCGATGTTGTCACCGCCACCCATCTGCTCGAAGAACTGATTGCCGTGGCCCGCACCGCAACACCGCTGAGCGCCGATGCGGTAGATCGAGCAATCACGATGGTCACCACCCACCAGCAGGTTGCGCCCCACGAGGTGCTCACCACCGATATTGTCTCGGCACGCGGACGTACCATCCGTCCGAAAACCGTTGGGCAAAAAGCCTATGTGGATGCGATTGACAACAATACGATCGTCTTTGGGATCGGACCGGCGGGCACCGGCAAAACCTATCTCGCGATGGCCAAAGCAGTTGTTGCCCTCCAGCAGCGAGAAGTGAACCGGATTGTTTTGACCCGCCCGGCCGTTGAAGCTGGTGAGTCGCTCGGCTTTCTTCCCGGTTCGCTCACTGACAAAATCGACCCGTATCTGCGTCCCCTGTACGATGCGCTCCACGATATGGTTGACCCCGAATCGATCCCAACGTTAATGGCGGCCGGCACCATTGAAGTTGCGCCCCTGGCATACATGCGCGGACGTACCCTTAACGACGCATTCATTATTTTGGATGAAGCCCAAAATACGACGCCCCAGCAAATGAAAATGTTCCTCACCCGCTTAGGATTCAACTCCACCGTGGTGGTGACCGGCGATATTTCCCAAGTTGATTTGCCCGCGGGCACCCAGTCGGGATTACGCATTGTCCAAGAAATCCTCACCGGGATTGACGATGTTGCATTTTGTCACCTCACCAGTGCCGATGTGGTGCGTCACGAACTTGTCTCCCACATTATTGACGCCTACGAACGTTGGGATGCGAGTCGTCCCGCTGCCTCGCGCGCGAGTCGAAGAACTGGAAAACGTGGATGAGTATCGAAGTTGCGAACGAAACTGATGCCGAGCTTCCTTTAGAAGAATTCGCGGCACTGGCCCGGTTTGTGCTCGAAGAAATGAATGTTCACCCGC
>JAUNVN010000259.1 GCA_030537655.1 Bowdeniella nasicola
GACGAGACCAGCGGAGGTGATCACGCCCCCGGTGGTGGCCAGTGCCTTGGTGAGTGCGTCACGTGTCGGCAGTTCATGGGCTTCTTCCCGCACGCGGGTGAGCAGGAAGATGGTGTAATCAATCCCCAGCGCCACCAAGAAAACAAACCCGTAGAGCGGTACCGACGGATCTGCGCCGGGCAGGTCAAGAATGTGCGTAAAGATGAGCGCACATGCTCCCATCGTCGCTAAAAACGACAGGACGTTGGCGGCAACCAGGAGCAGGGGGGCGACCAGGGAGCGCAGCAGGATCAGTAGCATAATGAAGATGCCAATCAGCGTCACCGGCACCACTCGCCAGAGATCAGCTTTCGCCGTATCACGCGTGTCGAGTTTTTCTGCGGCACTTCCACCCACGAGCGCATCGGTATCAAGTTGGTGTGCAATGTCGCGAATCTCAGCAACGACCTGCCAGGAGCGTGGATCATCAGGCAGGTGTTCCGTTGAGATCTGGACGAGTACCCGCCCGTCAATCTCTACTACCTCACCGCCCGGTCCATCGCCGACGCCCGGTGGAGGTCCTTGGGTTCCTGGTGGGGGCCCTTCACCACCGGGTGGGGGTCCACCTACTCCGGGCGGTGGGCCGCTCGGATCCGGAATTGGCGCCTCACCGGGAGCTGGCGGCTGGGTATAGCCCGGTTGCGGTTCTGGGCCAGGAACCGGAGCTGTCGGCTGATTTGGCTGCATGCCGGGCAGCCCCGCGTCACGGTAGGGCGTTGCGGCACTCACCCCCTGCAGCTGGCGTGTTTGCTCTATCAGCTGGTCCACCTGGCTGGCCTGAAGGACGACATTGATGGGTTGAGCAGCACCGGCATCGAAATGCTCATCAAGCACTGCGTTACCGCGGGTGGATTCACTCGCATTGCGCAGCACCGCCGCATCCGAGGTGCCTTCGGCCTTCAAGGTCGGCGCAGCCAAAGCAAACACGGCAAGTACTACCGCAGTGGCGATCCACACGGGCCGATCATGACGCGCCACCCACCTGGCAACCCGGTTCCAACCACGATGCTCAACCGTCTTTTCTGATCCGGGAGCAGGAGGGGTTGACGGCCAAAACAGCAGGCGGGAACGATCCCCGAAAATGAGCAGCTGGGCGGGCAGTAAACTCAACGCCACCAACAACGAGGAGACAATCCCGATCGCAGCAATTGGTCCGAGTGACTTTGTCGAGGATAGATTCGACAGTAAGAGCGCGAGCAGCCCAACAATTACCGTTGCTGCCGACGCGATAATCGCCGGTGCAGCACCGCGCAGCGCCGTTTCCATGGCGCGTCGCGGACGGTCATGTAGTGTCAGCGCTTCGCGATAACGCGAAACCAATAACAGTGCGTAGTCGGTAGTCGCGCCGATCACCAAGATGGACATGATGCCCTGCGACTGCCCGTTGAGGGTAATAATGTTAGCTTTCGCGAGCTGGTAGACCACCAGTGCTGCCCCGCACAGCGCAAACAGGTCAGCGGAAAGTACCGCGATCGGGAGAATGGGTGAGCGGTAGACCACCAGCAGGATGACCAGCACGAAACCTAGCGCCACGGCCAGGAGCAACAGGTCCACACCGGCAAAAGCCCCAACCAGGTCACCAACGATCGCCCCGGGACCAGCAACATCGAGATAAA
>JAUNVN010000033.1:0-4179 GCA_030537655.1 Bowdeniella nasicola
AGTTCGAAGTCCAGCAGTCCATCCATGACGATTCGTTAAAAATGTGTGAAGGCTGCGGTGGTCGACTGCGAAAGCTCTTCTCTCCTGCGGCCGTGATGTTTAAAGGCTCCGGGTTCTACCGGACCGATAACCGTACCGCATCAACGAAGACGGCAAGTACGCCGAAACCAAAACCCGCCCCCGCGAAAAAACCCGCTTCGAAATCAACCGACGCCTAGGACGCCAATCCACAACGGGTTGGCGCGAAGGAGATTCCACAGGCTGACGCGAGCGTGCCATCACGGCCGATAGCGTGCGGGCATGACACTTTTCGTCCCGAAGTGGCATCGCCTCACCGTCCTGCCTACTCGTCGTTCACACCGCCGCCCACGCCGGCGCGCCCCCGCTGCGTCTGATACTGGGCGCGCAGCCCAGCATTTACGGGCAGTGCGTCTTTCACTGTGGCGTCAACGCTATCTTCTTGGGGCTGTGTGGGTGATTGCCCTGGCCTGGTGGGTGGTTGCGGCACTCGCTCCGCCACCTACAGGTACACCCGCGATTGTGGTCACCAACGTGATCCAGCCCGGCGATCGCATCCAACCGGCCGATATGACCCTGGAACCGATCCCCGCGCGGCTGCGCCCAGCAGATGCGCTGAGTGCGCAAGCGGCCGTGGGTGAACGCACCGCAAGAATCGCGTTACAACCCGGCACGGTGCTCACCGAAGCTGCGCTGACCAGTGGCGAGTTCGCCTCCCAACTGCCTACCGGTTTTGTTGCGCTGCCCATTGTTTTGCAAACCGAAGCCCGAACGGTAACCGAGGTGGGTCAATGGGTGGAACTGTATGGGACAACACCCAGCGGTGCAACACTCGTCGCCGAGCGAGCCCTGGTCCTTAGTGTGACAACAACGGATGAGACCGAACTGTTTTCTGCTACTGGTCAACCGGCATTTAGTGCCGTCGTGGCAATTCCCTCCAAGCGGGCTACAGTGCTGTTGGACGCCCTCGCACGCGCCCCCTTGCGAGCGGTGTTATCAGCACGGACGGGGGTGGAAACGGAGTAGGCATGATTCAAGGATTTAAAGAATTTATCTCCCGTGGCAACGTGGTTGAACTTGCGGTGGGGGTGATCATCGGTGCTGCTTTTGGCGAAGTAGTCTCCGCGGTGGTTGATAAATTTATAAATCCGTTAATTGGCGCGATCTTTGGTCATCCAAATTTCGATACGGTCATGCAATTCCAGATTAACGGCGCCACGATCCAACCCGGCACGGTGATCACCGCACTGGTGCAGTTCCTCATTGTCTCCGGTGCGATCTATTTCTTCATTGTCGTGCCGGTCAATAAGCTTGCTGCTCTGCGGAAAGCCGAAGAAACCGAGCCCGAAGCCCCCAGCGATGAGGTGCGTCTGCTCACCGAGATTCGTGACGCCCTCGCAACAACTCGCTAGTTCACCTCTTAGAGCTTGCCAAAATGTGGCGGGACCTCTTCGCGAAGTCGCGCCTCATTTGAGGTGTGGTCACCCCAGGCAGCGTCTGATTCGGCCTCACTGGTCTGGGGTATGACCGCACCGAGATGGCGGCGTGGTTTACGTGGCTTGCAGCAACGGTTCGGTTCTGTGCTTTCCTCAGTCATCGGTCGTATCCCGCCGTTGAATTGCGGTAAGTAACACCGCATCAATCTGGGCACCGCGGCGAGTGACGTCCAGTTCACTGCGTAACTCGGCAAGGAAATCCGCTTCGCTGCGTTCCAACCGATCGCTGGCAATCCACGCGACGAGATCATCAAGCTGGTCGTCACTATAGGCGGTAAGCGGCAGACCAGCTTGCACATCGGGACGCGGCCCGCGGGGGTGGGGTTCCCTTCCAGCTGTGTCCTTGGAGGGTTCTTTCCCGGTGGTGACCTCAACTGCAGGATCGGACTGACCGGGCTGGTCATCAAGTTCAGCAGCCGCGGGGGCACTGCCGGGCTGTTTAGCGGTGAGGACCTCGATAACAAGATCGACAATACGTTGTGCTTCGGCTTGCGGATCGAGGAATACCGATGTGGAAAATGCCTGGTAGACCGCCCAGCCGCGTTGGCGCAGCCGTTCAATACGGTGACGTTCACGCACGCGAATTGATGGCTCTGCCATATAGGCATCATCGTCACTGACCACCGCAACAAACAGCTCACCGGGATGGTCAGGATGACCGATCGCCAGGGGAATGCGTACGCCGCCAGGCAGTCCATAGCGCGGCACAACCGTCAAGCCCAGCCGCCAGAGCCGGTCGGCAAGATCCACCAGCAGCCGGTCGGGTGCCGCATCGTGGGAGTCATCGCCCGCGGCGGCTGGGGTGTCATCAGCGTGAGCAATATGGGCGAGCAGGTCGTAGAGCAGTTCCGCCCCCGGAGCGCGCAGCCGTCCCCGATCAAGATCTGCGTGGGTGAAACACGAAACAACAATGAGTTCGCGCCGCACCGCGTCAAGGGCGTCAACCAGCAGGGATAGCCCATCTGGGCCGGATATCTTCCCCAGGCGGTGTAGCACCCGACCGTGGGGGGTCTTGCCATACCCAACTGAAAGGATAATCGCATCGCGCGCCAGCCCCTGAGCACCTGCAATATCGGTCACAACGAAGGGCTCGGGGCGATCCGCGGCAAAAAAGTCAGCAATTGCCGGTGAGGTGGCCACAATGTCACGAATGGCTTCCCCTACCCGGGCTGCATGGCGTTCGTTTAGGGTAATGACCGCCAGGGATCGTTGCGGATGGGTCAGGGCATGGTCAACCACGAGATCAACCACTCGATCAACTTCACGCTGGACCGATTCCACCGCCGCGCTCCCCAGGGCTGGCATCCCGAATCCATCAACGACCTCCAGGCGCATGGTTGAACGCGAGGGAGGGGCGGGAATCGAGTCGACAAGGCCGTCATAGCCGTGGGCGGCCAAAAATGCGGCGACGTGTTCTTCGCGATCGCCCCGGTCGGTTGGGAGATCACGATGCGGGAGGATATCAGCCAGATCACCGATTGCACCATCGCGGTGGCGACGAGGATCGGCAAAGACGACGATCTGTTTTGCACGGGCTAACACCCCCAACAGATGGGCCGTCGGGGTGCGGTGGAGCCCATCGAGGACCACAAGGTCAAGCTGCTCATCAGGATCGGCGAGCTGTGAAATTTGTGCGGGTGTGAGCACCCATGCTGGGCGCAGCGCCTGCGTGAGATCGCGATAGCGGCCCATCAGGGAACGGAGGTTATCGGGATGGGCAGCGGCAAGTTCGCGATAGTAGTTGCGTGCCGCCTCTTTATCGGCAGTCACCACACGTTGCAGCCGTCTCCCAATGGCGCGACGTACCGGACCGACAAGTGATTCGACTTGTTGGCGGTCAAGTTCGCGGAAACGTTCCGCCAATTCCCCCAACTCCACGCCACTGTAGCGCGCCAGGAGGGAATCGGTTGTGATCATGTGTTCCAGCAGTGATGCCCACCAGGCGAGTTCAACCTCGGTTCGCACCTGATCGCGCTCCAGCCGCCGCGTGATGAAGTCTTCAAGGAGTTCTTGGCCCCCCAGTTCACGCACGCGCGCCGTAATATCGGTACGCGAAGGCAGGCTCGCTAGCCCATCAACGTCGGTAGCCAGATCGCGCATCAATCCCAAAAGCGTGTCGAACGATTCGTGGAGGAGATCTTTTTGTAATACGGGGCTGAGTTCGTCAAGCTCACCTATCACATCGCCAAGGAGGGATTCGGTTGCGGCTAACCCTCGTGGGAGCCGAGGCCATCCCCCACCGGGGCAGTGGCGACGCCAAATGACCGCTTGGCGTTGCACATGGATGAGAGCACCGTGCAGGTCATCGACCTGGCGACCGGGGCGAACCATATCGCGTGCTTGTTTTCGCAGCCGCCGGCGCGTGGAGCCCCGCATCGTCACGTCGTGTTCTTCCCGCCACTGTTTCGTTGCGGTGGCGATCACCATTTGTGCAGCGGAGGATTCAAAAATCTGCGGGGAGAAGATATCGAGTGCTTCACGCACCCCCTGTAACATCTCCAGCTGTTCACGCAATTCCGCCACGGTCGTGGTTTGACTCAACCCCGTCTCGGTCGTGATCGCTTCGGCACGATCTAGGAGTTCAGGTAAGAGCTGGTTGGCAAGGCGTTCGGTGCGCCGTAACGCACGGTCGGCAGCATTGCCATCCGCCAGCGTGGCGCCATAC
>JAUNVN010000033.1:4189-11565 GCA_030537655.1 Bowdeniella nasicola
CGCCGCAGGGTGAAGATTCCTTTATCGGCGGCCTCTTCCAAAACCTCGATGAGCGCTTCGCGGTTTTCGGGCACCAGTTGTCGCAAGGTGGTGTCATCAAAGCGCACATCGGTGCGGGCTGCCGGACGCAACGAGGTGATCCGGGCGAGCTCCTGTAGCGCCAGATGCGCTGAGACATCCCACGGTTCGTGCGGGCGGTGCAGTGCGGCGAAGTAGTCATCAAGTGTTCCGCGTGCCTCGAGGAGAGCTTTACGCTGATTGATAATCGCGGCGTCATCAAGGGTGTCTTCATATTCGACAAAACCCGAGCGGAGGCGCTCCAGCGCGGTGGTGCGCCACTGCGGACCGGTGAAATCCAGAACGATATCCTCCAGTCCGTGTCGTTGGAGGGTCGCAATATTGGCCTGCGCGCGCCGCACGTTGCCGCTGACCAATGCCACGTGCAGTCCCGAGGCGGCCGCATCGGCAATCACTGCCGCAATCACGTCGGTTTCGCTCGCCCCCGGGGCGACGTCGACCATGAAAGAGCGGCGGCTCGCCGCGGTTTCCACCACCGCTTGCTGTGCTGGGGAGAGGTCACCAACCCCCCGTTCGGCATCGGGGGCGCGATCACCTGCAGCTACCGGTGGCAGTGGTTGGGCCAGGCGTTTACGGGCGATACTTTCCCCGGCGATTGCCGCGATGAACAACCGAGTTGGCAGTTCTTCTTCCAACGCCTCCACATCGGCGAGTAGGAGTTGTCCTGGATTAATGAACGGCGCGATAATCAGCCGTTCGTCATAGTGGAAACCTTGTAAATGGCGTTGGGCCGCTTCGACAACTGCGTGCAGTGCTGGCCGGGGGGTGAAGCCGTGATCGGTCATTTGTGCCTGGGCGATCTCAGCTTCGTTGAGTTGCGCACCGGCTTTGCGCAGTGCCGCAATCAGTGCCGGGTTGATTTCAATGCCCGGTTCTAAACTGATGTCAATGGCCCCATCGGTTTGCGGATCGATGTGAATGCGCACCGGACGCAGTAAAATTGGGGCACTAAATTCACGTAGTTCCGGTTCGGTTGAAACCGGCTCAGCAGTCCCCGGCTCCTCGGGGGTGTCTGCATCGTGGTCATCGCTGGCCTCGGCCTGCACCTGTCCAGCGTCATCATTTGCGGGCTCGTCCTCATTGCCATCGGCTACGGCGGAGGTGTCGGCCTCGTTGTGCGTCGTCGCCGCACTCGCGGGGGTGGGCACGGGGGTCACATCGCGCAGCTCCGACCAGGTTGCGACCCCGATCGCGAGATAGAGCGAGGCTCCGCCGTGTTGGGATGCGAGTTTTTCAGCGCGTTCAACCACTGCGATCGCATTGCGGCGTCCACGTGAATAGGCATGGCCTTCACGCAATAGCAAACTCAACGACGTGGGTTGGGCGGCATATAGGCGGGCAATCCCCGCGGGATGGGCATTGGTGAGATCCAATGCGGCTTCTTCGAGTTCACCAATATTGGTCAGAGCTGACGAGCCCAGTCCCGTTGCTAACACTTCCCGCCACTGTGGCAGGGCACGGCGCACCAAAAATTCCGCTTCCGGACTCGGTGTCGGCGTCTCGGGCACCGTTTGTGGTTCATCTCCGGTACGTTGGAAGCGCCCCACCCGCGTGGCGCGCGGCGGGGTCGGTATCGTTGGACGCGAAGTGTCGCCGGCGGGCTTTTCAGGCTGGCGGCGTCGACGAAAGATGGGCGGGGTCATTCTTCTACGCTATCGGGTTACCGGCCTGTAGGCGCGATGCAACGCCGTTCTTTGCCCAAATCCCGACAATAACGCTGCTGTGAGCAAGAAAATGCCACGTGAGACGCAGGGGGTCGCGCCTCACGCGGCGGTTCCATCATTATTGTGGCCGACCACAGTTTTTGCAAGCACCTCCAGTCAGGTTGGGGCTGACTCCTGGGTGAACTCGTTTGCGCCCCCGACACGATTCGAACGTGCGACACCGGCTTTAGGAGAGCCGTGCTCTATCCCCTGAGCTACGGGGGCAACCTCGCATCCAGTGTAAGCCAGTTGTCTGCAGCTGCGATACGGCACTGGGGAAAGGCGTCGCGACGAAATGTGAGCGCGATAGCTGGCGATTGCGCTTATTTCCGGGTTCACTCTTCAATGTGACACAATCAACCCTTCCCCTTTGTGACGTTCAGCGCTATAGTCAGGCGCGGGTGTGTTCACTCCCAGGATTTTGAAGGAGGTTAGATGGATCAGGTGGCAACCGAAATGCAGCCGATGGTGGCCCCCAACTACAGCCCGCTTGATGTGGTGATCACCAAAGCTGACGGATGTTGGGTGACCGACATTGATGGGCAACGCTATTTGGACTGCCTTGCTGGATATTCAGCCTTGAATTTTGGGCATAATAACCCGGTATTAAACCGAGCGGTTACCGACCAACTTCACCGCGTGACGCTGGTGTCACGCGCATTTGATCACGATCAACTTCAGCCATTTGCTGCAGAACTCACCGAGCTGACCAATACCGAAATGATGCTGCCGATGAACACGGGAGCTGAAGCGGTTGAATCGGCGATTAAAGTTGCACGCAAATGGGGCTACCAGGTGAAAAAGGTTGCGCCGGAGCAGGCGAATATTATCGTCGCGGCAAACTCTTTCCATGGACGCACCACCACGATCGTGTCCTTTTCTACCGATGCGGTCGCCAAAGACTTCTATGGCCCCTACACCCCGGGGTTCCGCATCGTCCCATTCGGTGACATCAACGCGGTACGCGATGCGATCGATGACAATACTGTCGCGGTACTCTTCGAGCCAATTCAAGGTGAATCTGGCGTGGTCATGCCACCCGATGATTTCCTGCCGGCGCTGCGAGAGCTATGTGACGAAGAAAACGTGTTGATGATCCTGGATGAAATCCAGTCCGGACTCGGTCGTACCGGCTTTACTCTCGCGTGCCAATATGCTGGCGTCCAACCTGATCTTGTGACCTTGGGTAAGGCGCTCGGCGGTGGGATCTTACCGGTGTCAGCTGTGGTGGGACGTCGCGATGTGCTCTCCTTACTCACCCCCGGTTCCCACGGCTCCACCTTCGGCGGTAATGCCCTCGCCTGTGCGGTTGGACGCGCCGTGGTGAAGATGTTGGACACCGGTGAATTCCAAGCACGTGCCCGTAACCTCGGGAAAATCTTGCACGCCCGGCTCCAGGAGATCGTCGACGCCGGTCATCTCGCGCAAGCGCGCGTGCGCGGGCTGTGGGCCGGCATTGATGTCGAACCGCAACTCGGGCTGACCGGACGTCAGCTGTGCGAAAAGCTAGCTCTTCGCGGCATGTTATGTAAAGACACGCACGGCTCGACCATTCGGCTCGCTCCCCCGCTGACGATCAGTGAGGACGATCTTAACCTCGCCATGGATATCCTCGCCGAGGTATTAGCCGCTCAGGCTGCCGCCGTGGGGCGTAACTAACCGCAGGACAATAGTTGGGGCGCGATGGCAACACCATCGCGCCCCAACATTATGTTCACACCGACTTAGCGGTGCTGCCACATTTCGGTTGGTGGCATCTCTGCGGCATCGTATTTGGAGGGCACCACCATCACCGGACAGACCGAGTGCTGTAAGAGTGCCTGGGAGGTCGAACCGAGCATCAGCCCTGCGAATCCGCCGCGACCGCGGGTTCCAACCACCACCAGATCAACCGCGGTTGAGAATTCCGCGAGCAGCGCTGCCGCATTCCCATCCAGGGCGTGGCGTCGTACCCGCACGTCGGGGAAGTCCACCGCCGCTTTTTCAATGGCCGTGTCCAGTCCTTCTCGCACATCGGCAAGGATCCGGTCGCGATCCACGGTAGCTGGCATCCACGACAGGGCGCCGGCTGCCGAGGCAATCGCAACTGCAGCGATTGCAGTCAGATCAGCCTTCCACACCGATGCTTCGCGCACCGCCTGCTGCAGCGCGCCCGATGCCGAATCGGAACCATCGACCCCCACCACAATGCGCCGGATGGGTAAGAGTGGTTCTTTGCCTTCGTCGCGAAGGGGAACGACCACGGTGGGACAGTGCGAATGTGCTGGCAGCGCCGAGGAGACCGCACCGAGGAGCCGGTCGGTGAATCCCGATCCTTTATGGGACCCAATCACCGCCACGGCGGCCTGCTTTGATAGCTCCACCAACACCGACGTGGGATCGCCACTTTCCAAAGCGCTGGTCACCTCGAGGCCATCACCCGCACGGGCGACAGCTTCATCTAATACCTGTTGCGCACCGGAGTGGATTTGCGTGTCGTCAAGCGCTGCGTAACCACCGTCAATGGAGGTGGCAGGAAAACTCGGGAGCGCGTAGGCGCAGACAATATGCAGGCGCCAGCCAAGCCGCTTTGCTTCCGCGGCTGCCCAATCGACGGCACCAAGAGCTGCGGGGGACCCATCTACTCCCACAAGAACAACTGGTTCGTGAGTCATGGTGTAACCTTCCATCTAGCGGCCGATCGACTATGACCGCCCCTTCTGCATCTCATTTTGCCTTGTTTTGGCTCAACGTGCACACTTGCCGGAAGAACTCACCTCGCAGGTGATATCTCTACGGGGATAAACAGCGGCACAATCACCCTCACGATACTGCATCGAGGCAACGGGTGTGCCCTGGATGCGCAACAGCGAGCTTCGGTCGGACGTCCAAAGCTCGCTGTGCTGAATGAGGGGAACGAAGGCTGGTGAGGCACTTCGATCACGGGTGGAGGAGTTAGCCTCCCAGTCGAATGAAGGTGGCACCACCGCGGTAGATGGGGCCGGCAGTCAACGGAGTGGAGGGGTTGCGGGCCGCAATATGCTGGCCGTTACCCAGGTAAATTCCCACGTGTCCGGGCCACCAAATCAGGTCACCGGGACGGGCCTGGGAGGCGGGAACCACATAGCCAGCGTTGCGCTGACCACCGGTGGTACGCGGCAGCTGCACGCCAACTTGAGCATAGACGTACTGGGTGAACCCAGAGCAGTCGAAGCCGCCTGGGCTCGCACCACCAAAGACATAGGGCGTGCCGACATACTGCATCGCGATCGATACCACCCGCTGACCAAAGTCACTGCTGGCCGGCGGTGCGGTTCGTGGCGCGGGGGCCGGAGCGGGTGCCTGCCGGGCACCACCGCGTGAGGCCGGGGCTGGTGCGGTACGCGTCGGAGCGGCAACAACAACCGGTTCGGGGGCTTTTTCGGTTTCAATCGTGCCTGCATTGCCCGCAGTCCATTTCACATCGTCAGCAACCGTGATGCTGGCTTCGGGCTGCAGTGCGGCTTTCGCCTGCGCGGAGATATCGGTGGACTGTACCTGGGCGCGGGCATCAACCTCTGGGGTGGGAGCAGTAACTGCCCCCGCTGCGGTCGCCGCGAGTGTGAGCGTCAGACCCGATGATGCCGCAATTGCGACACCTTTTTTCGAGTTCCCGCCGGTGATCGTTGCCGTCAGTTCTTTCACGTGTGCCAGCGGCGTCATGGGCGCCGCGTGGCGGGCTGAGCGAGTTTCAGTCACGTATCTTCTCCATGCCTACGAGGTGAGCTGTCGGGTTCGGGATACCTCCCGGCGCTGGTGCGCTTCACCCCAAGGCCGCAATGCGACCGCTGGTGGTTCCCCCGCCCTCGCCTACATACTTGTCCGATTCACAGCCCGGCGGCGAGGTTCGGCTCCGAGGCTGTCGACCCACAAAGCAGTTGCGGGCTGGTGCCCACCCTAACGACCTCGTGGCCCAAAGTCACGCGTTTGGCTGACCCCCGGGCGTGTCAGCTATCATCCCTGAGCATGACTGTTGGTGACATCCTCTAAAATCAGTGGGTTTGTACGAAGATTCCGCGGGCAATATTAGTAGGTATCTCCAAAACTACCTGACTTTCCGTGGCGCCAACCACGATGCAGTTATCTTGGTCAACCACGGTAATGTCATTCCCAGGTCGGATACCAGCTTCGGTAAAACGCGTCAAGAGTTCACTGTCCATTTGCAGTGTTTCGCCGATCCGCGCAAGGGTGACGGTCGTTTCTTCTTCGCACTCCACTTCGGTAATCGGCACCAAACCCGCTTCTGCCGCCACGGCGGGTTTGCCCCCCACCTCAGGAATTGGATTGCCATAGGGGTCGAGGTCAGAAGATTTCAAAATATTCAACAGTTTATCTTCGACCCGATCACTCATCACGTGTTCCCACCGGCAGGCTTCTTCGTGGGCGTACTCCCATTCCAACCCAATAATCTCAATGAGCAGCAGCTCGGTCAGGCGGTGTTTGCGCATCACGTTGGAGGCGATGGTGAATCCTTCCTCACTCAGATGCAAGACCCGATCTTCCGCAACGGTCAGCAGACCGTCTCGTTCCATTCGTGCCACCGTCTGGGAGACCGTCGGCCCGGAATGGTCAAGGCGCTCAGCAATGCGCGCACGCAACGGCGGGACGCCTTCTTCCAACAGCTCGTAGACCGTTTTCAAGTACATCTCAGTGGTATCGATGAGGTCTTTCACTGGGTGGTCCTTCCTTCGCTAACCAACGCCAACGTGACATGGTCGGTGCATGGACCAGCAACCAGCAACCCCTGCACCACAACACATCCCGCATGACGGGAGGTTCGGCGCCGGCCCAACTCGAGTTCGCGCCGAGCAGCTTGCCAGTTTAACGTCCGCTCCGTTGGGGACTTCGCATCGTGCGGAGCCCGTGCGCAATATTGTAGGCGATATTCGTTCCCGATTGCAGACCATATTGCCCTGTGCACCGAACTCGTCCATTGCGATCGGCAACGGTGGCGCCTCGCTCATCTGGGATGCCCTGACCTTTATTGGCATTGAACAGCGCAGCGCCCATGCGGTCAGTGGCGTCTTCGGCAATAAGTTCGCCGCGATTTCAGCCGCGGCCCCGCATCTTGACACTCCGGCGATTGCTCGTAGTCAATATGGACATTTCACCGACCTGTCAGCTGCGGATCTCGCCAGTGCCGATACGCTGTGCTACACGCACAATGAAACCTCAACGGGAACCTACCTGCCAACCGAGGCGATGGCCCGAGCCGATGATCACCAACTGCTGGTCGTGGATGGCACCTCGATTGCCGGAGCAAGTTGCGATGATCTCTCAGCTATCGACGTCTATTACTTCTCCCCGCAAAAAGCCTTCGGTGCCGATGGGGGGCTGTGGATTGCGATCCTTTCCGATAAGGCCCGTGCCCGATTCCAACGGCTGCGCACCGAGCGGTGGATCCCTCCGATGTTTGATCTGGAAGCTGCCGCTGTTGCCAGTGAAAAAGACCAAACCTACAACACTCCCGCGGTGGCAACTTTGGCGCTGTTGCAATCGCAACTGCGGTGGATTGAAGCTGCGGGCGGCCTGCCATGGGCAGCATCCCACTGTCACGAATTGTCACAGGCGGTGTAT
>JAUNVN010000034.1 GCA_030537655.1 Bowdeniella nasicola
CGATGTTGTCACGGTGCAAACCGGGTATGCAAAGGTGCGCACGTCGGTGACCTTCGACCTGGATGATCGCGCCGATTTCCAACGTGCCTGCGAGATTGCTGCAACGGCAATGGCCGCGGTCAGCGCCGTGGTGAGCGATCCTCCACCACAGGCGTTACTGAAAGATACCGGCTCTGGAACCATTGCGCTGGAACTACGATTTTGGTCGGGGGCACGCCAGCTGGAAACCCGCGAGGCCCGCCACGCGGTGATTGCCGCGGTACTCACCGCCTTTGCTGATAACGGCGTGGCAACCGGTGCGGACCTGCACTATGTGCAATCGCGTCCCCCACTGCCCGGCGCTCACGGCGATGAGCCATCCTCATCGTGACCTTCAACCGCGGCATGTGGTTCTTTAATGTGGGCCAGTGACGCCAGCGCATCGGTGTCATCAATATGGCCGGGTTCACCTGCCATAAACACCCCGATCTCATCGACGCTCGCCTGCAGGTAGGGATCGTTTGCGAGGTAGTGGCGAGTTTCGCGCACCACCAGGGGCGCTAAGACGATCAGCCCAATCAGGTTGGGAAGGACCATGAGCGAGTTCATCACGTCCATCAGTGCCCAGGCAGTTTCCAGTGGGATTGTGGCACCGACAAATACGACCACACACCAAGCGAGGCGGTAGGGACGTACCGCGCGACGGCCAGCGAGGCGCTCCATACACCGCTCCCCGTAGTACGCCCAGCCCAAAATCGTCGAAAATGCGTACAGCACGATGCCAACAATCACAATCCAGTGGCCAAACCCTCCGGGCAGGGCATCATTGAAGGCGGTGTTGGTCATGATGCCCGGATCGATCTTTTCGGTCCACACGCCGGTAGTGAGCAATACCAGTGAGGTGCAGGTGAGCACAATGAGGGTGTCAATGAAGGTTTGAGTCATGGACACCATGCCCTGGCGAACCGGGTGGGCGGTGCGGGCCGCGGCGGCAGCAATCCCGCCGGAGCCCATCCCCGATTCATTCGAGGCAAGGGAGCGGGCAACCCCGTATTGCAAGGCGAGTAACATCGTTGCCCCACCAAAACCGCCCATGATGCCGGTGCCGGTAAAGGCATCGGCGAAGATCATCTCCAGCACCCCGGGAAGGGCTGCGCCATGGAGTCCAATAATGATCAGGCAGGAGACCACATAGGCCAGCACCATAAATGGGACGAGCAGTGAGGTCACCCGGCCGATGGCCGAAATCCCCCCAATCAGTACTAAACCAACCAGGAGCGCGAGGATAACACCGGTAAGTGGCAAAGGAATATTGAGGGCGTCTTTCAAGTTGACCGCAATCGCATTGCCCTGCACCATATTGCCGATCCCGAAGGCGGCGATCGCCGCGAACACCGAAAAGGCAATTGCCAAGAAGCTCCCGAAACGATTGGGGATCCCTTTGGAAAGGTAGTATTGCGGCCCGCCCGAGCACTCCCCCGCCTCATCGACGGTTCGAAATCGCACCCCGAGGAATGCTTCGGAATATTTGGACGCCATCCCGACCAGCCCGGTCACCCACATCCAAAAAATGGCGCCGGGGCCACCAAAGTGAATCACCGAGGCAATGCCGACAATATTGCCCACCCCAACGGTTGCGGCCAATGCGGTGGCGAGCGCCTGAAATTGCGAGATATCACCGCCGGTAGATTCCTCATCACTTTTATCAAAAAATGCCAGACGGAATGCGGACCAAAATTTGCGCACCTGAATTAAATTCAGCCGGATAGTCAGGTAAACACCGGTCCCAAGTAGCAGCGGGATGAGCGTGTATGGTCCCCACAAAATTGCAGAGATCTCGTTGAGAAGCTGTTGGAAAGCTTCCATGGGAATCACCCATTCGTGAAGGGTCGGTAAGGACTGGGCAAAAAGATAGCGTCACCCCTCGGCTAGATATAGGCTTCAGCCTTGTCTAAGCCGCAATTATGACGGATTGTTATTGAATCGTTACCACTCAGAGGGTGGTGTGCCGCACCTTGGCATGACGAAAGTCGGAGGAAGCTGCCTACACTGCACCTGTGCGTACCACTGTTATCACCAATGTTCGTCCCTGGGGAACCACCGCTGCTGATCTGGTAATTCGCGGCCACCAATTCGCTGAAATTTTGCCCGCGCACACCGCTCAGCTCGCCGCCGCCGACGAGGTGATTGCCGGCGAGGGCCTGGTGGCACTTCCGGGGCTGGTCAATACCCACGCACACGTCGACAAGTCGTGGTGCGGCAAACCGTGGCAGTCATATGCCGGACAAGCAACCACGGCGGGGCGCATCGCCCACGAACGCAAGATGCGCGCCGGTCTTGGCATCCCCAGTGTCGAGGTCACTCGCGCAACGCTCACCGAAATGCTGCGCTCGGGTACCACGGCGATCCGCAGCCACGTTGATGTGGATCTCGGAGTGGGCTTAAGCGGTCTCGATATTGTCCGCGAGGCAATCACCGATCTCGCGCCGCAGCTGCGTTACCAGCTTGTCGCCTTCCCCCAAGACGGCGTGTTGCGCCGTCCGGGGGTGGATAAACTTCTGCGCCGCGCTGCCGCGGCGGGCGTCGATGCGATTGGTGGGCTGGATCCGGCCGGTATTGACCGCGATCCGGTCGGTCAGTTGAATTTGCTCTTCGATATTGCTGGCGATTACGGGTGCCAAATTGATATTCACCTGCACGATCCCGGGGCGCTTGGGGCCTTTGAAATGGAGCTCATTATCGAACGTATCCGCGCCACAAATCTCATCGGGAAGGTGAATCTCGCCCACGGATTTGCAATTGCCGACCTGCCGGCTTCACGCCAGGAAGAATTGGCAGCAGAATTTGCTGAACTCGGGGTGAGCTTCACTACCGTGGCACCACTTGGTCGCCCGGTGCTGCCCCAAGACGTCCTGCGCCGCGCCGGCGTGCGGGTGGGGCTTGGCACCGATGGGTTCCGTGACCTGTGGGCCCCGTATGGCACGGGAGATCTCCTACATGTCGCCGTCAATCATGCGCGCATGTGCGGCCAACGCTTTGATGAGCAGCTGGTGTGGGCACTGCGGCAAGCTACCGCTGGTGGACTCGAATTTGTGGGCGTTACCGATCAGAGCCTGACCGATGATGTCACCGCCGATGCCAACACCCTCACGCAGCACTATCGCCAGCGGGACTTCGCACCAGGGATCCAAGCCGACCTGCTGCTGGTGGAGGCCCAAAATGCCATGGATGCGCTCGTGTCACTGCCAACGCGCCACCTGGTGATGCTCGCCGGGACGGTGATCGCGCGCGATGGCGAACTCGTTGGGTGCTAGCAGTGGAGCGGGCACGTAACCGCTGGGATGGCGATGTGCCAGCTGCCTACGATCGCAGTTTCGCGCACATGTGCGCCGGTGTGAGTCAAGCGGTGTTAGCCCACGCCAATCCCGGCACCCTCATTGATGCGGGCTGTGGCACCGGGTTATTCGCTGCGCGTGCCCACGCTGGCGGCTGGCGGGTGCGTGCATTTGATAGCGATAGCACAATGGTTGCTCGGGCTCGAGCGCGCGGTATTGCCGCGACCTGTGACCGCCTGCCCCACCTTGGTGAGGTTGCCAATTGGCGGGGTGCAACCGTGGTGGCAAATTTCGTCATTCAGCATCTATCCGCCCCCGTGGCGGCGCTCACGTCGCTCGCTCAGCTGATCGAACCGGCAGCCACGGGGGATCCTGGCCGTCTGATTGTCACCAGTTGGCCGCCCATCTGGCTGGCGCATCGCGCCGTGTGGATGGAGGTATTTGCCGACCTCGCCGCCGCACCGGTTCCTCACGACGCACCGGCCTGTGATACCTCACCCGACGGGCTTGCCGCTGCGCTGAGCGCTGTCGGCTTACGGGTGGTGACGGCCGAATTGGTGCGGTGGGACTGGCAGATCCATTGGCAGGCCTATCTCACCGGTGTCCAGGCCGGCATCGCCTATATCGGTAAACGCTTTCGTGCCCAAGATCGCGCTTTGCGGCGTGAAATTGTGGCACAGGTATGTCACCGGATGCGGCGTTTTGGGGCGCCAGAAGTGATGACGCTCCCCTGTATTGCCACTCTTGTGGTGGGTGAAGGTGCGGCTAGGGCGTAACGTGGAAAACGGCACGTGCGCCGCGTTCAGCTTCCGACATGACGTGATTGACCGCCACATAGTTTCCCGGCTCCTCGAAGGTCAAATCCACAAATCCGCCCTCTGCTGGTAACAGTGAGAGCGCTTGGCTCCCGCCGTGTTCGGGATTGTTGGCACGCAGCAGATAGGCACCTTCTTTAAACACCTCATCAAACTGGCCGCCCACCATGTGGAAGGACAGGGGCACATTCGGTCCGGCGTTGAGCACCCAGATCCGGATTTTTTCTCCCACCTTCACGTTGATTGGCCGCTGGGTGTACTGGTTTGGATAGCCGTTAAAATGCGTCGTATCGTGCCTGCCGGCAGGAATTTTCTCACCATCAGCGATCTGACCCTCGGCGCCGTAATACGATTCACCGTGTACAAAGACGAAGGTTTCATCGGCGGCGCTGAGGTTTGGTGGATCAATGACCACTGCCCCATACATCCCGTTGGCAATATGCAGACTCATCGGGCTGGTAGCACAGTGATACATCCAAATGCCGGCACGCTCAGCAACGAAGGTATAGGTGAGTTGTTCTCCCGGTTCGATGGTGCGCATCGGTTCGTCGGGAGCGACACGGCCGGCGTGAAAATCGATGGAGTGGCCCATCGTGCCGTTATTCACGAGGGTAATTTCGAAGGTGTCACCCACCTTGCCGTGCAGGATCGGGCCGGGTGTCGTGTGGTTAAACGTCCACAGGTGCTGGGTTAAGCCCGGGGCTGCTTCGAGGTCTTCTTCACTAATGTCGAGGGTGACCTGATGGGTGGTGACATCCGAATCATCAAGGTCGCTAAGGGTCGGGTCGTAGTAGCGTGTAGGATCCATCGGCTTGGCCAGATCAACCTCCGGGGTATCTGACCTATCCTCACTCGGTGTCTGCTGCGCTTTGTGCTCTCCGCCTGCAGTACGCACGTGGAAGACCATTCCCAGTTGTTTATGTCCAGCAATGGTGCACCACCCTTCCATGTCACCTTCAACCACCCCCACGTCAAGTGTCGCGCTTTGTCCGGGTGCGAGACGTGGAAGGTGCGCGCCGTTATCCAAGGCGAGGTCATGGGCCTGGTCGCCATCATTGTGCACCTCGATTTCCAGCCGGTTACCTAGCGGAACTTCAACCAGGTCAGGAATAAAACGCATCTCGCGGATGTGCACGCTCACGTGGGTGGTCTCCCCGGTAGCAATCGCGTGTGTCTCACCGGATCGGCCGATGGGCACGCCCGCCCCGACCGGATCAGCAATGACCGCGCCGGTGACCAGCACGGCGAGTGTGACAAGGCCAGCAATCGCGCCGTGGCGATACCGCCGTGTCTGCACCACATCGCCTTCACGGTCAAGCATCGGTGGCGGAGCTGCTGCGAGTGCTTTCGCACTCACCGGCATAATGGCGCGAATGATCATGATGACGCTTATCAGCGCCGCAAGATAGGCGGCAAGTGATGTCACCACCATGATGAGGCTGGCCGAGGTCACCAGGTAGAGCGCCAAGGCGAGGTTGACAACCACGATCCGCCAACTCGCCCACGTGTCGATCCGCGCAATGCGCACCCGCAGTGGCCGCGGTCCACCACCAATCATCACCGGGAGCAGGTAGGAAAGCGAGCCGATGAGGATCTGGGCAATACCTCCGCCGAGCAAGGGCAGTAAAAAGACGCCAAGACCGCTCAGCGTTGAGCTCAGCCCATCGACAATGATGCGGATGGCGACAACGCCGATTGTTGCCAGCAGCCATACCGCACCGCATGCCACCGACATCGCCGGAAATGATCCTTTTGCAAGTCTCCACGTTGTGCGGGCTAGGGGGATGAAAATCCGGATCGCCACGCCAACAAAGGCGAGGACGGCCACCCCCACCACAATCCGTGCGGCCAGTGGCGAGATGATCACCAATCCTCCACCAAGGGCGGCGATCGGCGGGAAAACCAGCAGCACGGGGAGGTATGTGCGCGCCACCGCCTCGGCCGCCGGTGGCAGTTTGGCACGTAAAATTGTCGGCCACAAGGTCAACAATGTCGCGATAATCGGCAGCGCCACCCACCCGAGAATATTGCAGGCCAAGTGCGCTGCCAGTAGCGCGGTACGGTCAGGTTCGACGGGATTGACAGCAAGACCATAGCCCGCGACCAGTCCGGGAAGCAGCAGCGTTGCCGCCGCAAGGTAGGCACGCACAATGATCGTGAAACGTGCCGGCAGCGCTCGCTTAATCGCCCGCCCAAGGTGGAGGGCATGGCCGCCAACTGCGAGACATACCAGGGCGACCCCGATGGCGGTCACCTGGATCTGCCCGGTAACTATCCCGGCTGCGGTGGTGATAACACCGGCGTTTAATCCGCCCAGCAGCGCTATTTCGGTGCGCCGGCGTGGGTCGGCGCGGTAGCGCAAAATCGCCGCCGCAAAGTGATTGGTCCAAATGTGCAGGGCGTTGGTGATCGCTCCCAGCGTGAAGGTGTGCACCATCAGCCACGTGGCTTCCCCAATGAAGCGGTGGTTTAAAATGATCAGCGCATCAATCAGCAAATATGCGATCACAACGGTACCGGTGGCAAGGTGCCAGCGAGAACGCGTGATAGTCATCAGCCTGGTGATTCCATTCGAAACATTTTCCCGCCTCATTGTACGATTGCCGACCCGATAACAACAGTGCACGAATGCGAATAGCGGGGTTTGACACACCGGTTTCACGGTAGGTTAGAACACAAACTTGAGCCCTCATCGGGAAGTAGGTGGCCATGCGAGGGAAACTGCTCACATGTGTTGGGGCCGGGGCGATAGCTGCTGGCACCGTTCGGGCGATACACCACTTACCCCAACTTGAATCTGGTCGTGGTGACAGTGCGCTGATAGCTGAGGTCCGCCACTACCTCGCTGGTGATCGGGCGCTTCGTAACCGACTCAGTCTCGCGGTGATTGGCTCCGGTAGTCCCCGCCAAGCACACTTTGGGGCAGATGCGACCACCGAATATGAGATCGGTCCGGTCACAACCACATTCACCGGTGCGCTCTTTGCCCAGCTCGTCAATACCGGCGCGGTAAGTGAACACACGCCACTGACCCGTTATTTCGAGCTGGATGACACACCCGCGGGAGCGATGACGCTCGGTGAGCTTGCAACCCATCACTCTGGTTTGCCACGCCAAGCCGTGCCGCAGACGACATTCACGGCGGTCAAACAGCTGCTATCCACCTCCGATCCGGCCAGACAGCTCACAGTTTCAGATCTGGTGGCGGCGGCACGACGTGCCCCACGTGGTGGGAAAACATTTGCGTATTCAAATCTCGGGTTTGCCCTGTTGGGTGCCGCGTTAGCTGCCGAATATGAGACCACCTACCCCCAGTTGGTTCAGCACCAGCTCGCCCGTCCATTGCAACTGATGGGCACCTACGTCCCCACCGGGTGCGAAGATCTCTCACCTGCGGCGCGCGGCTATACGCTAATCGGTCGGCGCGCACGCCCCTGGACTTGCGGCGCGAAAGCACCGAGCCTGGCGATGCGTTCCACCCTTGGTGACATGGTGCGTTATCTGGGCGCCACTATTGATGGCAGCGCCCCTGGAGTGGGAGCGACTCGAGCCCGTGCGGCAGGTGATCACGCCACCCAGGTTGGTTTCGGGTGGATGATTGATGGGCCGGTATGTTGGCATGGCGGGTCAACTGGCGGGTTTTCCAGCTGGGTTGGCTTTGACCGTGAATTACGCGTTGGGGTTGTCGTGTTGAGCAATACCGCCTCCCCGGTCACCAAACTGGGGAACGCGCTCTTGCACGCCGCACGGCACACTGCACGCCACACCTAGCGACGTGCAGCAGAAAAGAAAATCTCGAGACCACATCGCTGCGTCTCGAGATTTCCCGTGGAGCCACCTAAGGGAATCGAACCCTTGACCTATTCATTACGAGTGAATCGCTCTGCCGACTGAGCTAAGGTGGCAATTCAACCGTATTGAGCGTAACGAATGTGACAGCGAGATACAAATCTATCGCTGGTTGTTTTACTGCGGACAGGTCGCATTGTCATCGGGGATCTGATCGTCGAGGAAATAGGCATCTACGATCGAGACAATACATGGATGGTCGGTCGAATAAGCAGTATGGCCTTCACCGTCGTAGGTCACCAGGTAGGCATTATCTAACTGGCTCGCCAGGGCCGTGGACCAGCGGTAGGGGGTGGCCGGATCTCCGGTGGTGCCAATCACCACGATCGGGTCACTACCAGTAGCGTGCAGTTCGCTACGTTCACGCGTTGACTGATGTGCCCACAGTGAACAGGCGAGTTCTCCATAGCCAAGATCAGCGCCAAAAAGCGGTGAAATTTCAGTGAGTTCCTCGGCTTCACGTTGCCAATCATCCATCTGACCGATGACCGGATAGTCAAGGCAGTTGATCGCTACGAAGGCATCATCCGAATTCGTCTCGTAGCTCCCATCGGGATTACGGTCCGCCATCAGGTCGGCAAAATACAGCAACATCGAACCGTCGTGTTCCTGCATTGCCTGGGTGAGGGCTTGCGATAGGGCCGGCCAACTCGACTGGTTATACAGCGGGGTGATCACTCCCATGAGGGCCAGTGAACGGGTGAGTTCACGCCCCTGTTGGTCAGTGGGAAGGGGCGTGTTGCGCAACGAGGTAAACAGCCGCTCCAACTGGGTGAGGCCATCGTCAACATCTCCGCGGAGGGGACATTTCGGGCCGGCCTGACAGTCGGCGATATAGGCGCGAATAGCGTTATCGAACCCTTCGGCTTGCCCGGCAGCGAGTTCGTGATTTGTCAACAGGGGATCTAACGCCCCATCGAGCACCATGTGGCCTACCCGCTCGGCGAACAGGTCCGCATAGGTGGCCCCTAAATAGGTGCCGTAGGAAAACCCAAGATAGTCGAGTTTATCGGTGCCGCCAACCACGGCCCGTAAAATATCAAGGTCACGAGCAGCGGAGATGGTGTCGACAAATCCGAGCAGGGCACCGGTATTTTCCGCACAGGCATCCGCATAGGTTTGCGCATCAGCGACCGCAGCCTCGCGCTGGGCGGGATCGTCCATATCGTAATCACGGGCGCGACGTGCATCGTGAGCGCGATCATCTTCACACACCACCGGTGTTGATTGGTTCACGCCGCGCGGATCAAAACCGGTGATATGGTAGGCCTCTTGCAGCTCCGGACTGGAGAGCTCATTGATGTAATCCATCATCTGCACGCCACTGCCGCCAGGTCCGCCGGGGTTGACGAACAGGGCGGGATGCGCATCATCACTGCGGCGTAACTGTTTGACCGCAATCTCAATCGTCTCACCGTCGGGATTGTCATAGTCCATGGGCACCACCACCCGGGTGCACCACATCTGGTCACATTCGTCCCAGGAAATTTCCTGGGAGTAAAACTCCTCCAACCCCGCTGGCGCGCCTGCAGTATTCGGAGTGATGGTTGGGGCAGTATTCACACGCTGTTCATCGATATCTTCGGCACTGGTGACACATCCTGCCAGGGTGAAACCGGCAATAACCATCCAGGCCAACAGGCGGGGTGTTTTCATAGCTCCAACTCTAGTGCGCTAGTTCCCACCTTGGGGGCGTAGCGCCACCAACAGCCCCTCCAGGGCGAGCAGTGGACGGACATTACCTGCCAGACGGCGGCGCGCAACTGCGAGAGCATCCATCGCCTCAATAGACGTGGCGATGGTGGTCTTGGCGGCAAGTTCGGCGATGTCAGATGCCAGATCAGTGTTGATCAAGTCCACATCGGCCCCCAGCTGCACACTGACCACATCGCGATACAGGGCGAGCAGATCAACCATCATCCGATCCAGCACGTCACGTTGCAACCGCGTGGCACGCCGTTTTTGCTCCTCTTTTAATGCGCGTACCTGAGCGCTGACTGCCGGTGGTTGACGGGCGGTGCCGTCGGTAATTCCTAAGTTCCGCAGCAGTGTTTCCATCTCTTTCGCATCACGTTCCCCACCGGCGGCCACCGCATCCTGTTCGGCGATATCCACGAGTTCTTCTGCAATGAGGACCGCATCGAAAACCGAGCGGATCTGCACCGGGATGCGCAGCAGGTGTTTGCGACGGGCCTGTGCTTGCTCGTCGGTGGCGAGGCGTTTAGCAACCCCAACGTGGGACTGCGCGGCACGTGCTGCGGCGAGGGCAACCTCGGGATCAATTCCATCGCGACGTACCAACAGGTCTGCAACATCGCTGACCGGGGGGATGCGCAACCCGATATGCCGGCATCGCGAGCGGATCGTGGTGATGAGGTCATCGCGAGCTGGGGCGCACAACAACCACACGGTCCGCGGTGGGGGTTCTTCAATGGATTTCAACAAAATATTTGCGGTGCGCTCAAGCATCCGGTCTGCATCTTCAATAATGATGATCCGCCACTGGCCAAGTGCGGGTGAGCGCTGCGCGGTGGTGATCAGCTCGCGCACTTCATCGATGGCAATAATTACTTTTTCCGTCGTCACCCGCGTCACATCGGGATGTGAACCGGCCAGTGTGAGACGGCACTGCTCACAGTGACCACAGCCTGGCTCTGCCGCTTCACACTGCAGCGCGGCGGCGAAGGCAGTGGCGGCAACTGAGCGTCCCGAGCCGGGTGGGCCGGTAAAAAGCCACGCGTGGGTCATCGCTTCGGGCGTGACAATAGCATCGCGTAAAACCTCCACGACATGCTGTTGCCCAACCAGGCGCTGCCACACACTCATCGGCGATCAACTCGTGTCAGATACGGACCAAGGGCCTGCCAAATCTCCTCGTGAAGTTCTTCTATTGGTCGCCTCGCATCCACGGTGATGAACCGGTGTGGTTCTGCGGCGGCAAGCCGTTGGAACTGGGCGCGCACTTCGCGGTGGAAAGCCAGTGGTTCTCGTTCGAGCCGGTCGGGTTCACCGTCCTGGCGGGCGCGGGCCAATTCCGGATCGATGTCGAAATAGAAGGTGAGGTCGGGCAGTAGGTGATTGCTGGCCCACAATGATAGCTCCCGAATCTCGGTTGCTCCCAGATTGCGCGCCGCCCCCTGATAGGCAATTGACGAGTCCAAGTAGCGGTCACACAGCACCACCTCACCCCGCGTGAGTGCCGGACGGATCGTCGTGGCTACATGTTCAGCACGATCGGCCGCATACAGTAGGGCTTCGGTGCGCGGTGCAATCGCACCGGCGTGTTGAATCAGCTGGCGCAGTGCCGCCCCGGTAGCGCCTTCACCGGGTTCGTAGGTGGCGCACACGGCAAACCCGTCCATGCGAAGGCGCTCGGCAAGCAGACCAAGCTGGGTGGATTTGCCGGCACCATCTCCCCCTTCGAAGGTGACAAACAGTCCGCGCATCTGCTCACTCACTTGTGTTCGCTGCTCGCCGATTTCGGCGCAGACTTTTTCGCCGTGGGTTTCTTCGCTGCAGTTTTCTT
>JAUNVN010000260.1 GCA_030537655.1 Bowdeniella nasicola
CCATCTTGATTGGCACGGGTCCTACCGTTCCTACCAAAGCGCAAAGGCGCGCATCCACGAACGCACCCAACGGGCCTGTCTGTATTCGCGTCACGATGAAGCTACCCGCCATATGGTGGAGCGAGCCGATGTGATTGCCGGGGCACGCGCTATTTCCGTGGGCATCGATATCCCGCCGGTCGCGGGTATCGGATTTGCTGAAGATCTCCTGATTGATCGGGCATACCTTCCCACCCGGGCCCACGAAGCAGCGGCCCTCGCTTCCCTCGATGCGTTGAGCGCTTTCGCAACCGATGGACACATCCCACCGCACATCCGGTTAGATGCAGCGTTTGCTGCTGGAATGGCGCGTGCGATGGATATTGATCCGAGCGCGGTGGCCGATGGGTTACATTCCTACCGCCCCGGTGCCCACCGCGCCGAAGCGATCGCCAATATTGATGGTGTCCGCTACATCAACGACTCGAAAGCCACCAATGCTCATGCTGCGCGTGCTTCTTTGGCGGCTCACGCCGATCACTCAGTTGTGTGGATTGCCGGTGGCCTGGCCAAAGGTGCCAGCTTCGATACGCTGGTAGCCGAGATGGAAGACAAACTGAAAGCAGCGGTGATTATCGGAGTTGACCACGAACCATTTCGGCGCGCCTTTCGTCAAAGTCCCCACCTGCCCGTGCGCTATATCGACCCCGATGATGCCAATCCGTTGCACACGGCAGTTACCACCGCCCAACAGTTGGCAGACCGCGGCGATGTGGTACTGCTCGCCCCAGCGTGTGCCTCGATGGACCAGTTCGCAAACTATGCGGTGCGCGGACAAGAATTTGCCGCAGCCGTACGCCAACTCACCCCGTAATCGCACCACCACCGCGTGGCAGCGTGCTGGGAGGTGAGAAGTGACGAACAATAAGACTGCGAGGAAGGAGATCACGTGTCGCAAGTAGGCAATCGGGTGCGCACCACGATCGATAAGCCGGTCTCCTTTGCGGTGATTCTCGCCTCTAGTGCCGTGCTGTTAGTGATCGGAATCGCGATGGTCACCTCGGCATCGTCAATCACGTCCTACCGCGAATATACGACCCCATTTTTTGATGCGAAACGCCAGATATTGTTTGCCATAGTCGGCCTCTTAGGGGCGGCGTTGTGCGCAAGGGTGCCGATTTCACTCCTCCAGCGCTTTACGCCGCTGATCTTTCTGTTTTCGCTTGCCCTCGGGGCGCTTGTCTTTACCAACTTGGTGGCATCCAAAGGTGGAAATAGTGCCTGGGTGTATATTCCGGGGTTGAACCAGTCGATCCAGCCGAGTGAGTTTTTGAAAATCGCTGTTGTTCTTTACCTCGCGCTGCTACTTTCCAAACATCGTGACCATCTCACTGATCGTCACGTTTTACTCACCATTGGTGGGGTGTGTCTGGCTGCGGTGGTTGTCGTGATGGGCGGCCACGATCTGGGGACTGCCCTGATCATGGGTGCGATGATTTACGTGATGTTGTGGCAAGGAGGGCTGCCCCGACCACTGCTGATTCTCGCGGCGGCCTTGGCTGTGATCTATATCGGGTATGAAGTCATTTCTAATCCCACCCGGCTGCAACGGATTTTGGCGTTCTTACCCGGATACGAACTCGATCCAGCA
>JAUNVN010000035.1:0-225 GCA_030537655.1 Bowdeniella nasicola
TCGGTGGAGTATCTCGCAGCCGCGCTTGACCGTCCGGCCCGATGGGGATCGCCCGTATCGACACCCATGGGGATCGCTTTGCAATCGAGCCGATGTGCTGACTACTCACCTCACATCGTCATGGTGGATTCATTACGGCGGGTTGATACCGACGCGTAAAGTCGACGCCAGCTAACGCCCAGAGCCCGCGAGATGGGACCTGTCGAAGTACTAATGGAGATGAAA
>JAUNVN010000035.1:235-11212 GCA_030537655.1 Bowdeniella nasicola
GATCACTCCATACACGCACGCTGGCCGCGATCGACCTGAGGTAACCCGATGATCAGCGTTGCGTCATACTGTGTGCCTGGTTGTCCCTGGCCGGCGCGACGGCACGTTCTGACGCGCCTCGTAGAGGTAGACCTTCACCTTTATGTGCGCGCAGTAACCGCATCGCGTTGGCGATCACGACCAACACCGAGGCTTCGTGCACCAACATTCCAAGTGCCATCGTGACCCCTCCGGCAAAAACTCCAGCAATCAGGACCACCACGGTGGCCAGCGCGATCACGATATTCTCGCGCATCACCATCCTGGTACGTTTCGCGAGGTTCAGGGCTTGGGGCAGTCGCATGAGATCATCGGCCATCAGGGCAATATCAGCGGTCTCAACTGCTGCGGGAGACCCGGCTGCGCCCATCGCCACTCCAATATCGGCGGTCGCCAGCGCCGGCGCATCGTTGACGCCGTCACCGACCATCGCCACGGTGTGACCGCGCTCGCGCAATGCCGCCACGTGTTCGAGTTTGTCTTCGGGGAGGAGCTCGGCGTAGACGGTATCAACACCTGTCTGCTCTGCCACCGCCTGAGCGATTGGCTGGGTATCACCGGTCAACATCACCACGTCGTTCACGCCGGCGGCATGCAGCGCCCGCACCATGGGGGCCGCCTGATCGCGAATCCGATCAGCAACCCCGATCACGCCGATTGCTCGCCCCTGCAGTGCAACGATCATTGGGGTGCGTCCCCTGGCTGCTAAACGCCCAGCCTGATGCAGTGCCGCACCGTGCGGATCGCTCACATGCTCACGCTCCACAAGCCTCGCATTGCCAACCAGCACGACCATCTTGCCGATATGGGCCCGCACTCCTCGTCCGGGTAGGGACTCAAAAGCATCGGGGAGACTCACATCAAGCCCTGCGCGACGACCAGCGGCGACAATCGGTTGTGCCAGTGGATGCTCAGATCCAGCCTCGGCGCGCGCTGCCCACGCCAGGAGCTCGTCACTGCTGATATCCGGATCAAGAGAAATAACATCGGTGAGTGCTGGGGCGCCGCAAGTCAGCGTTCCGGTTTTGTCAACGGCGACGAGATCGACATTGGCGACAGTTTCGAGAAATTCTCCACCTTTAATCAAAATGCCATCACGTGCTGCTCGCCCGATCCCCGAAACGATCGCCACCGGGATGGAGATCACCAGCGCTCCCGGGCAGCCAATGACCAACAGGGTCAGGGCCAGCTCTAGGTTGTGCATCAGCAGACCCGATATGAGCGCTAGGATAATGATCGCTGGGGTGTACCACCGAGAGAAGCGCTCCATCATCGTTTGCGTGCGGGCTTTAGCATCCTGGGCTTGTTCAACCCGGTGGATAATCCGTGCCAGGGTGGTATCGGCGCCAATTCCGGTGGCTTTGACGGACAAAAACCCGCTGGTCAAAATTGTGCCGGCGTAGACCTTCTCACCAACGCCGCGATCGACTGGAAGTGATTCGCCAGTAATTGAGGCCTGGTCCAATGTGCCACTGCCGTCAATAATCGTTCCATCCACGGGGACTTTTCCGCCGTTTTGAATCACGACAGTTTCCCCGCTTCTTACCGAACTGGCTGCCACTTCCACCGGGCTCCCATCACGCAGCACATAGGCAATATCGGGGGCGATTGCCACGAGTTCTTGCAGGGCGTTGCGGGTCTTGGTCAAGGTCGCATTTTCCAGCGCCCCACCGATTGCAAACAAGAAGGTGACGGCCGCAGCTTCCCAATAGTTGCCAATGGCAATCGCACCGATTGCCGCCACCGATACCAGCGCATCGATACCGATATCGCGCGCAATTAAGGCACTAATCGCCGCACGCACCACGGGCCATCCCGCGACGAGCGCAGCGCCAAGCATCAGTGCATCAGCAAGCGTGAAGGCAGCTGAATTCGCGCTGATGAAATCCGCCAGCCACGAGCACACAATCAGCCCGGCACTGACCGTGACCACTGCCCATCGAGACAGCCTCGTATGCATGTTTTCCTGTCCTCCTCGCAACCATCACTGCGGCCGCTAACCGCGGAGCCTAAAATGCCGCAGGTTTCGCTTGGAAACCAGCTTTTTCTACTTCGGCAACGAGCGCGTCAACCCCGATGACGCTGGCATCGTGGTCAACCTCAATCCGGGCAGAAGCGAAATGTACAGACACGGCCGTCACCCCATCAAGACGTGTGAGGCGCCTTTCAATCTTGGTCACACATGATGGGCAGGAAAACCCTTCGGCGCGAAGGATCGTGTGGGTGAGATCTGTATTCGACGTTGTTGCCGTCATGGCGGTGTCCTTTCACTTCAGCAGCTGCGCTGCCATTGGTGTTGTACTGTCAGCTTCGAAGGTAATGCCCCACCACCTGCGTGTCGTTGATCTAGATCAAAGGACCACACGGTTGCAAACTGGTGGCTACATGGCACGCTGGTGGACCGGTTAGCGACTTACACCGGATGTGCCGGATTGGTTGCTTACATCCACCGTGCCGCCGCCGGCTCAACGTGGCGGTCTGCGCGGCGCGATTGCTGCCTCCAGATCGCGCTATCGAGGTGGACTGCAATGTGCCATAATCTTCCCACGCAGCGATGCGTACTCCGCCATCTGACGGAGTTTGCTACGGTTAGAGAACCTCACACCAACGAAGCCGGAGGCTATTTCGTGAATCATCACATCCATCGTTTCGAAGATAAAGCCGTCATCATCACGGGCGGTGCGGGCGGCATTGGTCTGACAACTGCCATCCGCCTGGCGTCAGAAGGTGCCAAAATCACCCTCGTCGACATAGCTGAAGACGGACTGCAAAAAGCGAAACAGCAGGTGGTTGACGCGGTACCAACCGCCCAGGTCATCACCTGCGTCGCTGACGTATCCAACGAAGACCAAGTGAAAAACTACGTAGCTACAACCTTGGAAGCCTTCGGTTCAATCGACGGATTTTTCAACAACGCTGGGATTGACGGCAAACGCTTCCCTCTGCCGGAATACACACCGGAAGAATTTGAGCGCGTCATGACGATCAACTCCACCGGTGTCTTCCTCGGCTTGAAACACGTCCTGGAACACATGGCCAAACAGGGCAGCGGAGCCATCGTGAACACAGCCTCCATTGGCGGGATTCTCGGATGGTCCAGTCAGTATGGATACATCGCCTCGAAACATGCCGTCGTGGGTATGACCCGTGCGGCGGCAGCAGAGTTTGCGTGCAAGGGCTTGCAAATTAACGCGGTCGCTCCCGGTGGGATCAAAACCCCGATGGCCGCCGAAGCGATGGAGAGGCTAAATCCAGACGATCCTCAAGCTGCCGAACGCCAGTTCGCTTCACGAATCCCCGCCCGCCGGATGGGAACACCCGAAGAGATCGCCGGTACGGTTGCTTTCCTCCTTTCGGAAGACGCCGCTTACATTAACGGCCAGATCATCCTGGTCGATGGCGGACAAACCTGCCAGTAATCCCCATGCGCGCTCACGCCAGGCTGCATTTCTCCTTCATGCGATATCGGCGTGAGCGCGCTATCTTTGCGCACGATGGACGGTGGGTGGAACCGTGCGATTAATTGGCATGCCCGAGTAGTTGACCCCTCCCTCAATGTCCACCCACCGCCCCCCAACGCTCGCCGCCATTCGCTCTGGCGGACAAAGCGGAGTTGACCGCGCGGCCCTGGATGCAGCACAGTCATGTGCAATTCCTATCTGCGGGTGGGTGCCCCGCGGAGGCTGGGCGGAAGATTACCCCCGACCGCCCGGGGTGCTGTCGATCTATCACGACCTACGCGCCACTGCATCGCGAGATCCTGCGGTGCGCACTCGTTTGAATGTCTACTACTCCGATGTCACCGTGGTGGTCACGCCCCAAGCTGCGATCGCTTCCCCAGGTACCGTTCTTACTGAACAATCCGCTCGGATTTATTGCCGCCCTTTGCTCACTGCGACCGTTGCGGATGATCCCGTTTTGATGGCGGCGCAGCTAGCAGCCCTTGGGTCAAATCTCGTCGTTAATATTGCCGGTCCACGCGAAAGCCAAGCGCCCGGAATTTACCAACAGACCCGCATCTGGCTAACCGCCCTATTCACCGACCTCGCCGCCAAATAGTCACTTGAGTCTTAGTGCGTGGCTGGCCGCATACCGGCAGCGCTTATTGTCACTCGATACCGCACAGCAAACCGCTACCGGTCACCCGATGGTGCCCGGTAGCGGTTGACAGTCATGCTAGCGCGTATTAGACAGCAATCCTCCAAAGAAAGCCCCGGTTGTCAATGACAGGAACAACACCAGTCCCATGCCAACAAGCATCCAGACAAAGGCCGCACGTGCCCAGTTGCGCCGAGCATCCGATGCTGTGCCGCCAAAGGCAATCACTAACAGATAGATAAAGCCAACAAATGGGATCGCCGCAAGGAAGATAGCAAGCATCCAGCTGCCAATCGAATCGACATGATCACCTTGCGGGGCATATGCCTGTTGTGGTGCTTGCGGATACTGTTGCATTCCACCGGGCCCATAGGCTGCCGGCGCTGGTGGCTGCTGATAACCTTGTACGCCCCCCTGGTTATAGGCTTGCGCCTGACTTTGTCCATATGCCTGCCCCGGTTGTTGGGCAGGTACGCTTTGGGTTGGGTAAGTCTGCGCGGCGGGTTGCGGCTGAGACCACGGCGAGGGATCGGGCTGTGCCTGTCCAGGCTCCGGCTGTGCTGGAGGCGGCGGCGGTGTGGGGTACAGCGAGGCGGGTTCTTGCTGGTCGCCCATGTCGGGATTTGACGAATTATCCGGTGCCGATGGGATAGTCATGGTGAGTCTCGATTCTGCACGAATTGGTCAAGATGCCTCTGATTATAGGAAGGGACACCCACAAAGTCGTGAACTGCTCAATGTTCGGGCGGGGGCATGTCGCAAAGGTCAGCGGGGCGTCGCATGTCTTTGCCACGCCCCGCTGACCGCGGATATCATCTCCGCCTAGGCTGCCCACTTCTTGCGCGCGCCTAGCACTCCCAGTCCCGCACCGGTGAACATCAGCGCGGTCCAGATGTTCCAACCCGGATTTGTCCCGGTCATTGGTAGCCCTGGTTTGCCTGGGTCTTCCGGTTGTGCCGGGGTGGTTGGTGGCTCGGTTGGTGGCACCGTTGGCGGCGGCTGTGGAGCACGGTAGTTGTTGGCAACAATTGAGACCGCCTCCGGTTGGTTCGTGTCCGTAGCCGCGCTTATGGTGAACGGAATCCACTCGTTGAGCACGTGGTAGTCATCTGGCGCACCAACCTCGTGCAGCAGGTAGTCACCCGGAGCGAGGGCCGGTGGTCCAACAGGGGTGAAGTTTCCATCAGCATCGGTGGTAAATGCACCCGCAATACCCGGGATTTCCACCTTACGTACCTGAGTAGTGCGGCAATCGGTTGGTTTACTTGCCAGCATCTTTTTCAACTCGTTTGCCGAGGCGGGAGTGCGCACCTGACAAACTGATACCTCTTCGATATCGTCACCTGCAAGGCTGTCCCTGACCGGTTCGTACAATTCGAAGCTGGCTCCACCAAGAGGTACCTCCTCTTTTACGTAGGTGCCATCGGCGTCATCCCAACGATAGTCAACGCCAACCTTATGCAGTTCAAAGGTCCCTGGCGTGTAGTTGTTAACTTTGACCTCAACCGCGGGATCTACGCAGGTCTCGTCCTCTTCGGTGAGGGGCTCGCCGGCCGCTTGCCGATCCCAGCGCCGTTGCTGGCAGACCGTTTGCTTTGGCACCTCAAATGCCGTCCACTCGTTGAGAACAATATGGTTGTCGGGAGCATCAATTTCTTGGAGCAAGTAATCGCCCGGGGCGAGTTGCCGATCACCCTCTGGTGTGAATTTCCCTTGCGCATCGGTGGTAAATGTCCCATCGGTTCCTTCCAGTGTCACTGGCCGGACCCGCTTTTCAACACAATCGCCACGTTGACCTAACACGTGTTGTAGTTCCGCAGCGGTTTTCGGTTCGGGGCGCGTACATACTTCAACAACTTGCACGTCTTCGTCTGTACTCGCCTGTCCGCACACCGCGCGCGGTGCAGCTGAGGCATCACCAAGCACTTCATAGAGTTTGAACGTGGCGTTAGCCAGCGGCGCATCACTGGATTCGTCACCCTGGAATGCCACCGCCGTTTTTTCCAACTCAAACGTTCCGAGGATTGGCTCATAAGTGAAGTAAAAATGCTGCGTATCGTAAGGTCCTACACGACGCAGAACCACATTGGGCGCAGCATCATATTTATAGCTGTGCTCGCCCTGTTCTAAGTTAA
This sequence comes from Bowdeniella nasicola, assembly GCA_030537655.1. Classification (GTDB taxonomy): domain Bacteria; phylum Actinomycetota; class Actinomycetes; order Actinomycetales; family Actinomycetaceae; genus Bowdeniella; species Bowdeniella nasicola_B. Next base: position 6,508 of record JAUNVN010000035.1, read on the forward strand.
ACTGTCCGTTTTCCTCGATCGTAATGTCATTATCGACGTATTCATATCCGGGGATCTGCCGCTGTAGCGATTCCACCGTCGGTTTGTAGGGAAGCGCTAACATGTCGCCAGCATCATCAAGGTAGGGAACAAATTTTCCATCGCTGCGATTCATTGGGCGCAACCCCTTTTTCGGAGCCCACTTCCCATCTTGGTGGACACTGAATTGATACGGCCACTGCGCCAAACCTAGAGTGCCCGCCTTATCCTCGAACAGCGTCTCACTGGAGTGAGGAATCGCCACATCATCATAAGGTTTGCGATAGCGGATCTCGTTGAGTGCGAGCCGATCGCGCATAGGTGCCAACTGTTGATCTTTATCTTCCAGACATTGGATCAACTCAAATGTCGACTTCTCCTCGGCGACATCGTCTGGACTTTTTGCTATCAAACGCGCGGGAAGTCCCTTGCCGTAGTCCAGTTCTTTTTCCATATCCTCAGGCTGCAAGCCGCGCGCCTTGACGTATTCGGAGTGCAATACGTAACGGAAATCCACCTTCGCTGGAAATCCGACAGTTAATTTGTTGGCAGTTGCCCCAATAGAGCCACCAGCGGTGTCACCTGTCGACCCAGTTCCCCACGTCATTGCGCCCCATTGGGCGTCGGCAGGCAGATACATATCGAATTGGAAGGTGTGAACATCCTCTTCATCGAACACGGCTTCCCACTCGTGGAGAATCGGCTCATACAACCCTTTCTTGTCGCCACTGATATACATGAGATTGCCCTCTGCATCACGGAGCGCTGGGTTATTGACGTCATATTCTTCAGGTGAGACCGGCTTGCCGTCATACAGGAAATTCTCCAGCGGTTTCAACACCAGCTCATTGGGATTGTCAGCAGTGCGGTACTGCCACGTCGCACCGAAACGAAAATTTAAGGTCGGTTCTTCGCCCGGCTTAAATCCGTCTTTGTAGTAGAACTTGAGGGTCGTGCGAACCCCCTCACACTCATTCACCATCGCATGGAAAGCAAAGGTGGTCAGAGGGGTAAGCTCCCCATTCGGATCACGAACACATCCATCCCCGCTGGCAGATTCGCCTTCGGCTCGCGTGCCCGGAATTCTTTCATACGTGACGTCCCAATCGGGAAATGGCCGCTCCGCCGCATAGCTTGGGGGTGTAAAAAAGATGGACAACACTACGGCCAACGCAGCCAAGAGCGCAAAGCCGATACGGAGAGGTAATTGACGTGAGGCGTGCATGGTTACTCCAGAGGGGGTGGGGAAAATTATCGCTCCTCCAGAAATCGCATTCCTTACGGGATACGATCGCCTGCGTGAGCGGTAATACATGTCCGCCATCTTATTATTGGGACATTGAAAATATCTCCCTCTTGAAAGGGGCATATTAGTTTTTCCCATCAATTGCTGGTTTTTTCGTCCAGAAATCAGGAATCTTCGCTAGCGCCCATCCCCACCGTCAAGCCACACAACTTGCATACTGCCATTCAGGCAGAGTTGATGACGATCATGTCACAATTGATTTACATAATCCTGCAACCAAACCTTCCATAACATCAGACATAATCCACATTATCGGGCGCGTTGCTTGCATTTGAGCCTTCGCGCTCTTTAATTGTGTGGCCCTCTCACTTTTGTGCAGGAATTCACAACGCGCGTGCGAGGGTGCTGTGAGCTGCACGTGAGCGGCGGAACCCGCATGTGTCGGCTCGTCTACCGGCGTCAGCAACGACGGCAACTAAAGCGCAGATCACATGATTTTCGCAGTAATTGGTGCGATGGCCTCTGTCAGGTCGTGGTTGGTACATTCATCTTTGCCAGCAACCAGTTAGCCGCAGCTGCGGCTGCTGCTAGGCTCGCCCACCTCCAGGGCGCCATCCATCGCCCCGTCATCCACGAGCGCCTACCGCCACTGAACTATTCGATTGCGCCGTCCCAAACGTTGATCCCTCCGCGCAGCGCTACCGTGTGATCGAAACCGGCCTGCACCAATTGCGCTTGGGCATGACGTGATCGGTTACCGGAGCGGCAATAAATCGCGTAGGTGCCTTCCGGGTCCAATTCGGCGATACGGTCACCAAAATCGGATGCGGTGACGTCGATATTGATCGCGTCGGGCAGATGACCACCGGCGAATTCTTCTGGGGTGCGCACATCGATAATGGTGACATCTTCTTGCTCGGTTACCAGTTGAAATTCCGGCAGGTCGACATGCTCCCCCCAACTAACTGTCCTGGAGCTGGCAGCGGAGGTGGGCGTCGATGCGACCTGTGGTGCGGGCTGGGCGCACCCAAGAAGAAGTGACCCGCTGGCCACGATAAGCAACGGCAGCCGAAACAAGGTGGAATATTGCATGGTTTCGAGCTTAGCCGATAAACAAGGAGAGATGCACACGGCACTCTTCGTCGAATTATCAAGCTTACTCCCCTACAAGCCGCATCATTATGCTCTACAATATCCGGTAATAACCGGTCCAGAGGATCGAGGGAGGCGTCGTGTCTGATCGTGACAGCCTGGCATTCCCGCCACCGCCAAAAGCTCCTCCCCCTGAGCGCGTGCCGCCAAAGAAACAGACCTGGCTTTCTCGCGTCATTGCGCTCGTGATGGTGGTTGTGACCATCGGTGTATTCGCATTGATGGCATCGATCGCCCTGCCCCTCTTGCAAGTTGGTGCAGCTCTCGATTGGAAATTACCGGCGCTGCCCACCGAGTGGCCACAGCCTCGCACCGCCTATCCACGAGAGTTCAAAACCCGCACCTTCCCACCGGATTTTGATCAGTTGTATCCCGATGTTTCCGAAGCGTACCGCGAGGCAATGCAGGTGGCCTATGACTACAACGAATTACATCACCCCTCAAAGGCGGTACTGTACGACTACCTCCTGTCCGATGAGGGGGGAAGTCACCTACCGGATGCTGCCCAGTGGACTGTTGAGACAATTGCGGCGGACTGGAACAATAACGCGCTCGAAACGGCCCATGACTATCACGAGCGCTCCTATTCCCTTGCCGCGATTTATACCGCGTTAACGAGCGATGCGCACCGGTTTACTCCCGAAGAAGCGCAGTGGGCGCTGGACGCACTGGTTCGTGAGCGAGAGCTTCAATAACCGCCTAAATCCCCCGCCCCCGGTTATGGTGAAACTATGGCCTCTCCCGCAGATGCACGCCGCACCACACCGTTAGCTCATTCATGTGCCAGAGCCCACCGTTGCCCGCGCCCGCTCCGCCTACGGGTGCTGGCGCGCACTCCCCTGTTTGCGAACCTAAATCTGAACCTGGCGGATATTGACCGACGGATGCGTGCCCGGGGATTCAATGCCGGAGAGTATCTCTATCAGCAGGGTGAGACCGCCTCGCATCTGTATATTGTTGCTGCTGGCCGCGCGAAAGTGATCCGCACCAATACAGGTGGCGACCTGGCGATCACCAATATCCTCGGTCCGGGTGACCTGTTCGGAGGTCTGGAATTTCTCGGCGTTGCCCGCCATCATGAAAGTGTGCAGGCATTGCAAACCACCTGTGCGCTGCAGGTTGACGCCCCCGCATTTCGCCAACTGCTAACCGACTATCCCGCCGTGGCGCTACGCGCCTTTGACGAGTTGGCTACCCAGCTACGTGAAACCCACGACGCCTTTGCCCACGCAACCACGGCGCCACTCCAAGCACGCGTGGCAGAGGTACTCTTACGTCTCGCCGCAAAATTTGGTGACGACACCGAGGTGGGCGAACTCATCGAAGTCCCCCTCTCACGCGCAGACCTCGCTGCCATGTGTGCGGCAACAACCGAGTCGGTTAGCCGCATCATGAGTGCATTTAAGCGCGATGGTCTCATTGATTCGGGACGAAACTGGACCGCCTTGACAAATCGAATGGCGCTGGAAGACATTGCCGCGCAGTTTGCGGTGAATTGATCTGGCATCTGGGCAGCGACACATTAATGCTCGCGGCTATCTCAGCAATCGGGGATACCAGAAATCAACGACAGTTCTGTCCTCGCCGTCCTCCCTCCACGCAAGCGCGCGTACAGAGATTGCTGCCATGAAGACTGGCGCACCGGTGGTATCTACCCGAAACGCTGAGAGCCGGCCATGGCCGGTCACAACCACGCACAGGTCGCATCACGATGATGAATAGTCTCCGTTCATATGAAGGCGAAGCGTGCCCAATACGAGGTGATACGGGAAAAATATCGACGAATAGTACGCATCAATAATGCCGATAAAATACGAGAATTGCTAGGGAATATCCACAGACGTTAATCCCCCTAAATTACCGGTATTTCCCTCGACCTTTCCCCCTCTTATCTGCACGCACCAGTCTGCAACCGCTAGTGCATCACCACCAGCACGCTCGACCTGCAGGGACTCGTTTCAGCAGCCTTTTCGTTGTTATTCGGGACATACCCGTGATTTTCGTGACCGATCGCGGTGGATGCCATCGCCGTGATAACCGCTGCCGAACACTCACCCCGATCACCCACCTGCGATCTCGGCAGTCAATTGTCATTGATTTATCCACATAGCGACAACTGGCAGGTTGTTGCTATGGCAAATATTGACCACGATAAATTCGGACATTTCTCCCGAATTTTCTATGAATTCAGCGAAACTGCCACTACAGTAACAACCGTGCTCACCCGGGCACTAACGCACATTTGATCGGAGAGTTCTATGAAGAAGTTTTACGCCAAAAAGGTGGTCG
>JAUNVN010000261.1 GCA_030537655.1 Bowdeniella nasicola
GAGCCGGGTCAGCAGCTCTCGATCTGGTCGCGGTTGCCGGCGGACAGCTCGATGGCTATTTCGAGCGTGGGCTCCAGCCGTGGGATTACACCGCCGGTGCGGTTATTGCGCGCGCTGCGGGTGCCGAAGTAGGTGGTCGTGGGAATACCCGTGAAGCCGAGGACCTCACCTGGGCGGTCAGCCACAAAATGGCAACCGAATTTCGGGCGTTACTGCGAGACATTGGTGCCGATACCGACTAGTCCTCCTCTTCGAGGGTGGTGCGCAGGGGGATATTGCGAATCAGGGCGCTGACCACAAATACGAGCAGGACCATCGGCAGCGCCGCCACGAACACGGTATTGATCGCATCCGATAGTCCAGCGCGTACCGCATCGGCGATGGGTGCTGGTAGTTGCGCAAGCGCATTGGGATCAAGCACAGCGCCAACCCCCTCACCGGCACTTCCGGTGGCTTTATCTGCCATCCCCGCAGGTAGGTGGGCCGCAATCGTGGTGCCAAGCCGCCCGGTCATAATCGTGCCGAAGATGGCGATGCCGACAGTGGCCCCGACGTTACGGGAAAACTGCAGTGCTGCCGTGGTAACTCCCAGGTCGTGACGTGCGACGGCGTTTTGGACCAGCAGGGTATACACCTGCATACACGCACCAAGTCCGAGCCCGAATATCACCATCGCGCCGGTCAGGTGCCACGGGTGGGAGGCTACTCCCAAACGGGTGAGCACTACCAGGCCTACCCCCAAGATTACGATTCCGGTGAGCATGAAAGCTTTATAGCTGCCCGTGCGCGTGATGAGCAGTCCGATTCCAATTGAGGTGAGAATAACTGCCAGCGACATTGGAACCAGGATGGCACCGGAGTTGGTTGCTGACACCCCAAGGACTCCCTGGGCGAAGACTGGAATGTAGATGGTTGCACCGAACATCAACATGTTCAAACCAAATGCGGCCACACAGCTGAGCGTGACGATTTTATTGGTAAATAAGCGCGGTGGCAGTAGTGGTTCATGAGCGCGCTGTTCGATCGCGAGGAAGATTATGAGAGCGAGGGTGCCAACGCTAAAGAGGGTAATGATCTGCCAGGAGGACCACGCCAGACTGGTGCCACCCAGCGAGGTGGCAAGCAGCAAACATACCAGGGCGATTGCCATCACCAAAATGCCGGCATAGTCAATTTGAGCGTGGCGGGGCTGTTCTTCGATGTGGAGGAATTTCCAAATAGCTGCCAGTGCCACCGCGCCCAGTGGCAAGGTGATGTAAAACAACCATCGCCATCCAATATGGTCGGTAATCGCCCCTCCCAGCAGCGGGCCAGCGATTGAGGACACCGCAAATGCCGCTCCCATATATCCCTGGTAGGGACCGCGGTAACGCGGCGGAATAATGTCACCAATAATCGTCTGTGATAGCGGGATTAAGCATCCCATGCCCAAGCCCTGAATTGAGCGCGCAAAGATCAAAAATCCGAAACTTTGGGACATGCCCGACAGAATGGACCCCACCATGAATATCGTCAGCCCACCGAGATAAAAGATGCGCCGCCCATAAATATCGGAGAGTTTGCCAACAACCGGGACGGTGATCGCCGAGAC
>JAUNVN010000262.1 GCA_030537655.1 Bowdeniella nasicola
GACCAACTCGTGTGCTGCTGGCAACCAAACCCTGCGGATGGCATCTTGGATAATCAACGCGTAGGCGAGATTATTAATATCTTCTGAGGTACAGAAAATGTGAACAATTTCCGCCATTTGCGGCAGCACCGTCTGGGAGCCCAAGACGGCCGGTGCGTTGATCAGCCGCCGTTTTAAGAAGTATTCCACCGCCTTTACATCGTGGCGGGTTTCCGCCTCGATGGCACCTAGCTCCTCAATTTGGTCGGCATCAAAATTATCCGGGATGGCGCGCAGATAATCGCATTCAGCGGCCGAAAGTTCTGGGGCGCCAGGCAAAATACCACGTTTACTCAACGTGATGAGCCACTCGATTTCCACCACCATGCGCGCGCGGTTTAACGCCGCTTCGGACAGTGAGTCAACCAGTGGCACGACGATCGGGCGGTAGCGCCCATCAAGCGGGGTGAGTGCGGGAGGGTGAGGCAGTGCAGAAAGGTCCATGCCATCTATTGTGCCCCGTTTACCAAATCGTGAGAAATCTATACATTCCGTTATCGAATCGTTACCATATTGGTGGGGTGTGTTCACTCGTAACTCCTCTGTATTCCCGGGGGGAGAACCACCTCGAGTGTGTAAGTGCAAAGGAGCCTTCGATGACAACATCACGTCCGCCTACCACCGGTGGTATGGACGACTCAACACCGTATTCACCCGCAACCGATGTGGCCGATGGGCAATCTGATGCCCGTGCCACGAAACTCTCCGTTCCGGCCCTTGCTGCGCTAGTGGTCGGCTCAATGGTCGGCAGTGGGATTTTCGCACTCCCACAAAACGCCGCTGAAGTCACCGCTGCTGGGCCAGCAATTATTGGCTGGATTATCACCGCGGTGGGGATGTTTGCCCTGGCACGGGTATTCCAAGACCTCGCGAACCGTCGCCCTGATCTGGATGCGGGCGTATATGCCTATGCACGTGCCCTGTTCGGTCGGCTCATCGGTTTCATTTCCGCCTGGGGATACTGGTTTTCTGCCTGGGTAGGTAATATCGCCTACTTCGTGCTGCTGTTTGGCACGATGAGTATTTGGTTTGGTGGATTTGAAGACGGTACGACCTGGGTGGCGATTATTTGCGCCTCCATCTTGCTGTGGCTGTTGCATACGCTGGTGCTATCAGGGGTAAAACAAGCCGCATTTGTCAACACGATTGTCACGCTAGCCAAACTCGTCCCGATCGTCTTGTTCGTGATTCTCGCGATTGTCTTCTTTAGCTTCGAGACCTTTAAACTCGACTTTTGGGGAACCCAAGGGTTCGGCTCAATCTTCGAACAGACCAAACACATGATGCTCCTAACCGTGTGGGTGTTCATTGGGATTGAAGGAGCCTCGGTCTATTCCGCCCACGCGCGCAAACGCAGTGACGTTGGGAAAGCCACCATTGGCGGATTTGTCACCGTGTTGCTCTTACTGATGCTGGTGAACCTGCTGTCCTTGGGCGTGATGAGCCGTCCGGAAGTTGCCGCCCTGGATGATCCTTCCATGGCCGGACTTATGGCTGAGATGATCGGCAAACCCGGTGCAATCATCATTTCGGTTGGCT
>JAUNVN010000263.1 GCA_030537655.1 Bowdeniella nasicola
GTGGTGGGTAATCGCTGCGAGCTTAACCCTCTTAGTGATCATTGGGGTATTTGATTGGCCACGTGCAACCGCGGCGATTCCCGGACTGGCCATGGCGTGGGCAATTGTAATGCTGTTGCGACGCATGCCCGACTCGCCCGACGAGCGCGAACCGCAAGTCTAGCGGTATCTTGCCAGATCCCCCGCGCCGATCATCCCACCGTCATTTCCGAAACTCGCCGCTTCAATCGATGGGAGTTGGCGATATTCTGCAGCGAAAACTGTCTCGCGAAATGCACGACGTGCCGGCTCAAGCAGCACGTCGCCAGCATGGACTACTCCCCCACCGATAATAATGATTTCCGGGTCAACAATTGCGGTGAGTGATGCTGCCGCCCGCCCGAGCCAGGTGCCGAGCGAAGCGACCATCTCCAACGCCACCGCATCGCCGGCCTCGGCGGCCGCAGAAACATGCTGTCCGCGGATCTTTTTACCCTTCGCACGTTTGCTGATTGCCGCCATCGAGGTGGGCAGCGCAACACTGCGCCGCCTAGCTGCGCGCGTGAGTGCGGTACCGGAGGCATACATTTCGAAACACCCCTCATGTCCGCATCCACAGTAGTGACCGTGCGGAACCGCAACCATATGGCCAACTTCACCGGCTCCGCCAAATCCGCCGCGCACCAGTTTGTTATCCAACACGATTGCCCCACCTAAACCAGTGCCGACCGTGAACATCACCATGGATGAATTTTCACGACCAGCACCGAAGGCGAACTCTGCCCACCCAGCGGCGTTCGCATCATTTTCCACCACGACGGGTAGCGTTAAGGCTGCTGCGAGGTTTTCTCCTAGTGGGTAATTGCGCCAGTTCACATTTCCGGCAAACTGCACGGTCGAACGGTCAGCTGCCACATAGCCACATGCCGCAACACCGACGGCCGTCAGCGAGTAAGACCGGGAGAACTCTTCAATCGCCTTGATGATACTGCGGTCAATCGCTGCTGGATCATCGGGAGTGGTTGGCCACTGGATATCGGCGAGCAATGTCCCGTCAACATCCACCACGCCGGCAGCAATCTTTGTTCCACCAATGTCCACCCCAACGGTTGCCATGGTGATTTCCTTTCATCTTGTTCCCATATTTTGTGGTTGTCACGATTTTTGTTGTGACACGCCCACAAACCGGACCGTAGGGCCCTGTGCCACGTACAGTTGTCCCGTCCGCCCTCGATAGGGTCGCTTCACGGAAATGAGCTGCACAATGATCACGCATTCCTCGCGTCCGGTTAATTTTGAACTCACCGATCACCAGACTATCCCGACATATCTGCGTGACCGAGCCAAGCAGCAACCATCAGCAACCATTTTTGAAAGCAAGACTCCCGACGGGTGGGTGCGCCACTCTGCAACGGAAATCCATACGAAGGTTCTCAATCTCGCTGCCCTATTTCGCCGTCTTGGTGTCTCTAAAGGCAGTGTGATCGGTGTAATGTCTCGCACGCGACAGGAATGGTCCCTCATTGATCTCGCCGGATGGTATCTCGGCGCGATAGTTGTCCCCGTCTACGAAACCTCCGTTGCCTACCAGGCGCAG
>JAUNVN010000036.1 GCA_030537655.1 Bowdeniella nasicola
AGGAGTGGAATTCCTTTAACGCCCCATTGGTGCCACCTAGATCACGCTCCATCGGTTTGGATTGGGGCAGGTGTGCAGCCAAAGGTGGGTGTGATCGCCACGAAAATGCGGGGTTCTCGACCAGGTAGTCGAGAACCCCGCTTTCTGTGCGCGCAATACGTGCACAGCCACGGAATCGAGACACACTGCGGCGCAGTATCCGGCAGGTTCACCGCAGGTGCATAGTCACCAACCGTATGACCGAGACTTAGCTCGATTCGCCATCAACTTCCCAAAGGTCGCCACTGGCAGAATGGCTATTGGCAAGTCCTGGCACTATGAATCTCTCGAATTGGCAAAATAAAGTCAAGAAAATGCCGAGATATGCCAATTTTGGTCAAATTTTGAGACAAAATCGGTCAGTTCTCCCGTAGTTATCTCAGCTGACACCGATCCGCGGGAGGGAAGGTCGCCGCAAAGTTCGCACTGTGGGGGCGATGTCAGATAACCGAATCGGTGCGGTGCCGACTGACTGACATCCAGTGGCACAACCTCCGCACGTGCGCGGGCCTTTTGCTGATCCGCGCAGTGTCCCCTTTTCGGCAGGTATCTGCGAGCACATCTGAAAGCTCAGCTCGTCGCGCTTGCCGCTACCGGTGGTGGGAGCGTCATGACACGCCACCTACAGCAGCGGTGGGCAGTTGCGCAACGATGGTCGCCCGCTTCACCGCACTTTGGTCTCGGCCGCGCGCATTACTTCCGGGGCAGAGATGGTGGCGAGCTGTGCTCCGGTAGCTGCGTGATCACCGGGAATTTTGCTGTGTGCTGCCGCCGGTGGCTACCTCGCGTCCAAATGGACCGATTGGCTGAAAAAGTCTTGCGCTGCACGGGTGAGAATTGTCCGCCACATTGGTGGGGCGACCGTGGACGCAATAGTCTCGACACACGATAATTAGGTATCTCACGGTAGTATTTCTCCAGGGCCATGGGGCGCGACCTTCGCTAATATATTGATCGTTTAGTCGACAAACGCATGCATTAAGCAGAAAAAACTGTCTCCGAGTGAGAATATGGGCATATCGTGCGCCCACGAGCTGTGATGTGTTCAACCACATCTCACGGTTGGTGTCGGGCGTGAGCCAGTCGCGGTTGAGTGCAGATGTGGTGATGAATCACCGGGCGCAGAAAGGGAGTCTATGCGACGCGGAGCTGCTCGGTCATCGCTGAGCGATGAAGCCTATTACGTGATTCGGGATATGGTTGTCACCGGCGAGATCGCCCCGGGGGAACGGTTAACCGTCCGGCCGCTCGCCAACACCTTGGGATTGTCCCCAACACCGATCATCGCTGCCCTCACCCGGCTTGCGCACGAAGGGGTGCTTGAGTCACGTCCGCATCGCGGGTTTTTTGTCCCGGAAATGTCCATTGCCGATATGCGCGAGATTTACGAGGTTCGTCGTGGTCTGGACCTGGCAGCGGTCCGACGCTGCTGTGAATCAACACATCGCAACGAAATTGCCTCTCTCCTTCTCGATCAGTGCGATGAGCAGCTTGCCCGTTTAGAAAAACGTGATATCGAAGGCTACCGCGCGGTCGATGTTGCCTTTCACGATATGGTGTGGCAGCTGTGCGGCAACCAGCGCTTACAACGACTTGGTTCCAGTTTGCTTGACCAGATGCGGATGGGGAACGCCATCTCGATTACCCATCCTGGACGCGGGCATGAATCGGTGCGCGAACACCGCGAAATTGCACATGCGATTGCGGCCGGTGATGTGGAACGTGCCGAAGCGGCCGTCACTGATCACCTCTGTCGCACGGCGCAGTCATATGCCGAAAGTTATAGCGCAAAAAAATGCTAAATCCTGAGAGCTAACTTACCTTTTTATCAAGATAGTTGTTTTTGCGACGGCCGTTCAGGCCTGCGCGGGCCGTGCGCTACGTGAGCGAGAGGCCCGGAATTCTGGGAAATTTTGGCACGACCGTACTGTGTTGTGGCTCAAATGGAGAGATTCAGGTTACGCAGAGCCGCCTAATTGATGCTTGACTCACTATGAAAGCTGTGTCACAGTGAATTAAATTTAATCTAGTTCACTGAAGGGAGGAATTGTGAACAAGCAGGAACGCAATGATGCTTCACATGACCTGTCGCATCTCACTGATTTCATCGCACCCGCGATCCCCGAGACTCCCGCTGAACCACCAGTCCCACCAATTCCCGTACCGGAACCAGGCACAGAGTTGCGCATGTGGGGCGGTCCCGTCACCACATTGATCCCAGCGCTCGTATTTGTCGGGGTCCTCGTGTGGCTTTCTGTTGAAGAACGCGCTGCGCTCACCAGCTTTTGGGTGGGCGGCTGGGCCTCCATTGTTGTTGGCCTGTTATTAACCCGGACACCCAAACGCTATGCCGGTGCCATCATCCGTGGATTAACCGATGAAACCGGCGCCGTCATCATCACCGCTTATCTCTTTGCCGGCGTATTCGGTGCGCTGCTTGGAGGCGGCGGCCTGGTGAATGGTTTGCTGTGGTTTGGCCTTGCCACGGGTGTTGGAGGTGCAGCCTTCGCGGTGCTGGCCTTCCTCCTCAGCTGTATCTTCGCCGTTGGTACCGGCTCTTCGGTTGGCGCGGCGCTGTCCTTGATTCCGGTGATCTATCCTGCCGGCGTGGCGCTGGGAGCTGACCCCACCTGGTTGGCCCTGGCGATCCTTGCCGGTGGTGCCTTCGGTGATAACCTCGCCCCGATTTCCGACACCACCCTCGCCTCGGCCTACACCTCTCGCGCCGTGATGGCTGACGTGGTGAAATCGCGGCTGCCGCTGGCATTGATCGCAGCACTGGCCTCAGCTATCTGCATTATCATCTTCGGTGGTACCGGCAAGGCTCCCGAACCGAATTTGATTGACGTTGACGCCACCCCACTGGGATTGGTGATGTTGATTCCCTTCGCCGTGGTGATCATCTTGGCGATGCGACGTTTCCACATCGTGATCGCGCTGATTTGGGGATCACTGACATGTATGATCATCGGGCTGATCACCGGGTTGATCTCCCCGGGTGATATCTTCTCCATTCCTGGCGAGCGCGGCGAAACCTCCGGGCTGATCGAAACCGGGCTGGTCGATATTACCGGCGCGATCGTGCTTGTCCTATTCATTTTGGGTCTCGCCCAGGTCCTTGCCGAATCGGGCTTCATGGCCTTGATCTTGGAAAAACTGACGGTCCATGCCGCCAACGGGGTGCGCTCGGCCGAGTTCGCCATCGCGGGGATCACCATGTTGTTCACCGTGCCGTTGGGAGCAAATGCGCCAGCAATCTTGCTGGTTGGTCCCACCATTGGTCGACCTCTTGGTCAGGAGTACGGCCTGGCACCCGCCAGGATTGCCAACCTGATGGACTGCGCTGCCAACACCGTGTTTTACATGCTGCCCTGGCACAATGCCGTCATTATTTGGTACGCCACCATCGCCTCGGTGGCAGCGCGCTATGGTTTGGAAGAAGTCAGTATCACCAGCGCGGGGATGAACCCGTATGCCTGGGTCCTGATCACGGTGATGGTCATCTCGATCCTTACCGGGTGGAACCGCAAGTATGCCAAAGAAGGCGAATACGACTTCGATCCGGCAACCGCCTAGGAGAGTTTCCGTGTTCGATCTTGATTTAACCCAACCCGAACCGATTCCCGCCGCTGGAATCGACGAGGCCGTCTCCCTGATGCAATCAGGTCGCCTCTTTCGCTACAACGGTGATGCGGCTGTCCGGCTGGAAGTGGCCTTTGCGGAACTTACCGGCTCAAAACATGCGCTGGCAGTGAACTCGGGAGGATCATCGATTTTCCTGTCACTGATCGCCGCGGGAGTACAACCCGGCGATACGGTGCTCCTTGGCGGGTTCACGCTCGCGCCGGTCCCCGGTGCGATCGTGCACGCCGGGGCCCGTCCCATCCTGGTTGATGTGACCGAAGATCTTGTTATCGACACCGATGACTTACGCGCCAAAGCTGACCAGGCGCGGTTCTTCCTGCTGTCGCATATGCGCGGACACATCTCCAATATGGCCGAAATCATGGCGATTGCAGCTGAATTTGACCTCATCGTCATTGAAGACTGCGCCCATACCCTTGGCGCCACCTGGGATGGGAAGGCCTCGGGGACCTTCGGGATCGCGGGATGCTACTCGCTACAAACCTACAAACACCTCAACTGTGGAGAAGGTGGGGTGCTGGTGACCGATGATGCGGATTTGGCGGCGCGCGCCATTATCCACTCGGGAAGCTACATGCACTATCAGCATCACCAAGCTCGCCCACCTTTGGAGGTATTTGAACGCTGGCGCGCCATTACCCCGAACTATTCGATGCGGCTGACCAATCTCGCCGCCGCGCTCGCTCTGCCACAGATTCCACTGCTGGCCGAGCGCGCCGAGAGGATGAACCGGGCGTATAACCACCTCGCCACGCGCCTTCGTTCCCTTGCGGGGGTGCGGGTGCCAAAGCGCGATCCGCGCGAAGCGTTTATCGGGTCATCCATCCAGTTCTTCCCCACCGCCAGTCGCTCCCAATTACAAGAATTCACCCAGCGGTGTGCCGATGCCGGTCTGCCCCTGGGCTGGTTTGGACGCGAACGGATGGAAGGTTTCACTTCTCGCCCCGCTCAGTGGGACTATCTCCAGGAGCGGGAGCTGCCCGAAACCGAGGACATTCTCGCCAATCTGATGGATCTACGCATCCCTCCAGCAATGACGATCGACCACTGCGATGCGGCAGTGGACATTATCAATACCGCCCTCACCGCCGTGCGTGAGCGCCCGTAACAAAGGAATAGCATTATGGCTCGCGAATATTTGAAACGTGCCCGCCCGCAAGCTCGTCCCGACGATGCCGAAACCACCCGGATCGTCTCCCAGATGCTTGATCGCATCGAACATGAAGGCGAAGCGGCCACGCGGGAATACTCCCAGCAGCTCGATAATTGGAGCCCCGAATCATTCATCGTGTCCCAAGATGAGATTCTCGCCGCTGGTAAAACCCTGCCCGAAACACTCAAAGACGATATTGCCTTCGCCCAGCGTCAAGTCCGCGAATTTGCAAAAGCCCAAGCTGATTCAATGCAGGCGCTGGAATATGAAAGCTATCCGGGATTAATCGTCGGTCAAAAACATATCCCCGTCTCGGCGGCGGGCTGCTATATTCCCGCAGGTCGGTTTGCCCACCTCGCATCGGCAGCCATGTCCATCGGGACGGCAAAAGCAGCGGGCGTCCCACAGGTTACCGCCTGTTCCGCACCGCAGGGCGGACGCGGTATCCACCCGGCAACGCTCTACGCGATGGACCAGGCCGGTGCCGATACGATCTTGTCGCTGGGAGGAGCGCATGCCATCGGTGCGATGGCCTTTGGACACTTCACCGGTAAACCCGCGGTGGTTCTCGCTGGCCCTGGCAACCGGTTTGTGGCCGAAGCCAAACGTTTGCTCTACGGGCGCGTTGGTATTGACGTGGTCGCCGGACCGACCGAGGCGCTGATTATTGCCGATGACAGTGCCGACCCGTGGCTGGTAGCGGTCGACCTGGTCAGCCAGGCCGAACACGGTTTTGAATCCCAGGTCATCCTCATCTCCACCGACCGGGCGCTCGCCCAGCGCGTGATCGAACTGATGCCCAAAGCTCTCGCGCTACTCGATGAGCAGTCCGCGGCGCCACGCGCCTGGGACGACCTTGGTGAAGTCGTTGTGGTCGATAGCCGGGAAGAAGCAGCGGAGCTATCGGACGAATACGCCAACGAACACCTGCACGTGCAGGCACGTGATTTGGACTGGTGGTTGGATAACCTCCACAATTACGGCTCCCTTTTCCTCGGAGAGGAAACCACCGTGTCATACGGGGATAAAGCCTCCGGTCCCAACCACATTTTGCCCACCCGCTTCGCCGCCCGCTATACCGGTGGCCTGTGGGCGGGCAAATTCCTGAAGACCGTCACCTACCAGCGCATGACCCAGGACGCATCCGTGCATGTCGGGCGGATTGCCGCGCGGATTTCTCGGGCCGAAGGGATGGAAGGACATGCGCTCGCAGGTGATGTGCGGGTACAAAAGTATCGTCCCAATGAACCACTCAACACCCATACCGAACCCATCAGTTAGGAATAATCATGCATCTTGCACGTATCCCTCGCCGCCGCTACACCGCGGGGCAAACCCCGATCGAATTCCTGCCGAACCTGTCGGCGGAACTCGGCGCCCAAATCTATATCAAACGTGATGACCTGCTCGGACTGACCTCCGGGGGGAATAAGACGCGCAAGCTTGAATTCCTGATGGCTGATGCGCTTGCCAAGGGTGCTGACACGATCATCACCGTCGGTGCGGTGCAGTCCAACCACTGCCGCCTCACCCTGGCGGCAGCGGTAAAAGAAGGCCTCGCCTGCCACCTGCTGTTGGAAGAACGGGTCCCAGGTTCCTATGATGTGGATGCTTCAGGCAATAACCTGTTGTACAAACTCCTGGGTGTCTCCTCCATTCGCGTCACCCCGGCCGGTAGCGATCTTGCAGCCGGAATGGAAGAAATCGCGGAGGAAGTGCGCCAAGCGGGCGGCACGCCCTACATTATTCCCGGCGGTGGCTCCAATCCGCTCGGCTCGCTGGGCTATGTGGCCTGCGCGGAAGAAATTCTCGCGCAGACCTTCGAGATGGGCTTGCCAATTGACCATCTTGTCACCCCGTCGGGATCGGGAGGCACCCACGCGGGTATCACCGCCGGCCTGACCGCCAATAATGCGGGAATCCCCATCACCGGGATCTCGGTGCGGCCAAAGAAAGAGGATCAAGAACCCAAGATCCGCGAGCTTGCCACCCAGGCCGCACGACTAGCCGGAGCGGATATTGACATCCCCGCCGAGGTTGTCACCGTACGGGACGAATTCGTGGGCCCGGGCTACTCGCTGCCCACCGCCGAGATGACCGAAGCGATCCAACTGTTTGCCCGCACCGAAGGAATCCTGCTCGACCCGGTCTATACCGGCAAGACCGGTGCCGGTTTGATCGCGATGGCACGTGCCGGTGAATTCGGAGATGGCAATGTGCTGTTCTTACACACCGGTGGCTCGCCAGCGATCTACCACTACCAACAAGAGGTTCTTGGCGCATGAGCAGCAAACTGGTTGGGATTTTAGGAGGAATGGGACCGGCCGCTACGGCTGATTTCTACTCCACGCTCGTTTCGCTGACCCCCGCCGCCACCGATCAGGAACACCTGCGCGTGGTGATGTGGGCCGATCCGAGCGTTCCCAACCGCCAAGATGCCATCTTGCGCGGTGGCACCGATCCGAGTCCGTGGCTCCGTGCCGGTGCGGAAAAACTCGTGGCTGCCGGTGCGCAGATCATTGTGGTGCCGTGCAATACCGTGCATGCCTTCCTCCCGCCGGTGATGGCGGACCTGCCGGTGACCTTCATCGACATTCGCACCGCCACCGCAGCGGCACTGCCCACGGGACGGGTGGCATTGCTGGCGACCGACGGAGCACTGCAAGCTGAGATTTTCGCGCCGCTGGAAACGACCGAGCGCGAGATTATCAAGCCGCCCCCCAGTGACCAAGCGTTACTGATGGACGTGGTCTTTGCGCTGAAAGCGGGGACACCGGTTGGTGAGCTTGCCAACCGCTTTGCTCCGGTCCTTCGCCGCTTAGCGGCCAGGGGAGCGAGTACCGCGGTGGTGGGATGTACCGAACTGAGCGTCATCTTAACCAATGATGACGCCCCGCTCCGATTGGTTGATCCAGCTGTGGAACTTGCCCGCGCCACCATCGCGGCGGCGCGAAGCGAGGTGTGAGGACACGATGGTGCCTGGCGAGAGCGCGGTGAGCGTGAACGCCGGGCACCACCCACCTTGGGGCGTGACACAATACCTGTTATGAACCGCTGGAATGACACCGCTCCGCTGCAAACCCTGGCCGTGTGGGTAGTGCTCGCGGCGCTGCTTGGCCTTGTCAACTCATTGATATGCCGGGCAGGGCAAGTGCGGACGGGCACAATCGGCTCTTTCCCCTCGCCCACGACCGCACCAGATAGCGCGCCCCAGCTTCCCGGCGTCGCCTCCGTGACCGCCGTGCAACTGGTGATCATCCTTTCCTGGCACGCGGCCTTTGGGGCGGTGTGGGCCGGACTTGGCCTCGAGCGGGTTGCCCCGGTGATCGGTATCGATTGGCCCGGAGTTTTTGTCTGGACGTTCAACTTCACCCCGCAACCGCGTACCTACCTCACCGCGTTTGGGGTGCTGTGGGTGCTCACCATTGCCTATATCACCTGTCGTAAGCGCAAGACGTTACTGGGCTTACTGACATATTCCACGTGGCGTTCGCGGCGCGGCTGGTGGATAGCGATGGCCACCCCACCGTTAATTGCCGCGATCGTGCTGACCACCCACCCGGAGCGTTTCGCTGATATCACCGCGATCACCCCGCCCCTGGTGATGGCAACGTCGGGCCTGTTCATCTTCATCTTGCGGCGCTACTACCTGCGCTATGTCGACTGGTGTCGCACCGCAGTAGGGCTGCCGACCGGATTCACCCGGCTGTATCGCCCGCCGAGCTATGATCCCCACGATTAGGGAACAAACCGCGACGCCACCAGATATCCAGCACCTGAATAATTATTCACCTTTGCGGGATCTTCATTCGTGACCTCCGGGGAGATCTCTCGCAGCCAACAGCCGCAATAGTACGGCCGTACTGCGACTTTTTGCGGGGATCGCAGCCGCCAGGAGATGGTCGTTGTCCCACCCAATGGACTACCTAGGTGAGTAATTATGCGTCATTCGGTATTGTCAGCGCCATGAAGATCCGAGTTGGTGTGGTCGGCGCCTCCGGGGCAGCTGGCGGAGAAGTATTGCGACTGCTGTGCGCCCACCCGCACGTGCAGATCGCCGCGCTGATGGCGCACTCGTCTGCCGGCACCACTATCGGAGAACACCATCCGCATTTACACGCACTTGCCGACCGGGAGATCACCCCGACCAATAGTGACCAGCTCGCCGAGCTTGACGCGGTGATCCTCGCCCTGCCGCACGGTACCTCCGGTGAGATTGCTGCCGCGCTTGGCAAGACGGTGCGGATCTTTGATGCCGGTGCGGACCACCGTCTGGTCAGCAAGTCCCAATGGGAGGCCTACTATGGCACCCCCTATGCGGGCTGTTGGCCCTATGGGCTGCCCGAACTACTGCACGATGGTGAGCGCGTGGCGCGCGCACAGCGCGACGTGTTGCGCACCGCAACACGGGTTGCTGTACCCGGCTGTAACGTCACCGCCGTTACCCTCGCCCTTCAACCCGCAGTGGGTCTTAGCGAGGCGGTTGACTTCACCAGGGTGGTTGCCACGCTTGCCGTTGGCTATAGCGGCGCTGGGAAAGTACTGCGTCCCAACGTGATGGCGATTGCTGCACTCGGTAATGCGGCTCCCTACGCGGTTGGTGGTAGCCACCGGCATATTCCCGAGATTGAACAAAATCTCAGCGGTGCGGGCGCCCAGGGGGTGCGCGTTGCGATGACACCGGTACTCGTCCCGATCACCCGCGGTATTCTCGCGACCGTCACCGCTCCGTGTACTGCCAGCAGCGATGATCTTCGCGCCCAGTGGGAAGCAACCTATGCGGATGAACCCAGCGTGCGGCTATTACCTGCGGGGTGCTGGCCAACGACCGCGGCGACCACCGGCGCCAATATTGCTACCGTGCAGGTCACCAAAGATGACCATGCGGGCCAGCTGATTGCGATGTGCGCCATTGACAACCTGGTCAAGGGAACCGCGGGCGGGTTGATCCAATGTTTGAACCTCGCGTTCGGATTGGATGAAACAACCGGACTACCACAGGAGGCAACCCCATGAGTGTCACGAGCGCTGCCGGATTTCGCGCCGCGGGGATTACCGCCGGGTTGAAGGCCTCGGGTAACCCTGACCTGGCCGTCGTGCTGTGCGATGGTCCCGATCATGTCGCCGCCGCGGTTACCACCCCGAACCGGTTCGCCGCCGCCCCGATTATGCAGGTGCGCGAATCGATCGCTGATGGACGGGCGCGCGCCGTCATCTTAAATTCCGGGTGCGCCAATGCTTGCACCGGGGCGCAAGGAATACAAAATGCGCAACAAATGGCAGAGATCGCCGCGGCTGCCCTCGATGCGGTCCCCGACGACGTGCTGATTTGCTCGACGGGACTGATCGGCTCACAACTGCCGATGGAAAAACTTACCTCCGCCATCCCCGCAGCGATTTCCGCTGCCAGCGCCGACGGGGGATTGGCTGCAGCGCGCGCGATTATGACAACCGATACGGTCCCGAAACAAGCAGCACGCACCGCCAGCAGCTACACGATCGGAGGGATGGCTAAAGGTGCGGGAATGCTCAACCCCGCGATGGCCACGATGCTTTCGGTGATCACCACCGATGCTGCCATTGATGCCGATCTTGCTCGCAGCGCATTGCGACAGGCGGTTGCAACCACCTTTAACCGCGCGGATTCCGATGGCTGCCAATCAACAAATGACACGGTTATCCTGCTCGCCTCCGGGGCAAGTGGCGTGCGAGTAAAGCCGGCAGAATTTCTGGAAACCCTCACGGCGGTCTGCCACGATCTGGTGGTGCAGATGCTCGCCGATGCCGAAGGGGCGAGCCACACGATCGCCGTGACGGTCAGTGGCGCACTGTCGGAAGCGGGCGCGGAGCGAGCTGCGCGGACGATCACCTCGTCAAATCTCGTGAAAGCAGCCATCTACGGTAACGACCCGAC
>JAUNVN010000037.1 GCA_030537655.1 Bowdeniella nasicola
TCCTACCGATGAAGTGCAGGTGTATTTGTGTGACGATGGCAATCGCCCCGAAGCGCGCCGTCTTGCCGACAAGTGGGGAATTCGGTATCTCGCCCGCGAGGATCACACGGGCGCGAAAGCGGGCAACCTCAACTACGCGATGGCCCATTCGCGCGGTGAAATTGTGGTGACGATGGATGCCGACATGGTGATGAAGCCGCACTTCCTCACCCATACGATCGGTCACTTTGTTGCCAGTGATGTCGCCTTTGTGCAGGTACCCCAAGCCTTTTACAACCCCGATGTTTTCCAGCACAACCTCTATGCCGAAGAGGTGATGCGCAATGACCAAGACTTTTTCATGCGCTTTATTGAACCGCAACGTGATCGTCATAATGCGACGATCTACATTGGTTCAGGAGCAGCTTTCCGCCGCAGCGCGCTGGAGAGTATCGGTGGTTTCGTTGACGATGTCATCACCGAAGATATGGCAACAGGATTATTACTCCAAAATGCCGGATGGACATCCGTTTACGTCAACGAGGTGTTGGCGACAGGACTGTCACCGGAAACGTATGCGGAAATGCTCAAGCAGCGCATCCGTTGGGCCCGCGGGAATGTGCAGGTCCTGAAGAAATACGGGCCACATAAATTAACGAACCTCAATTTTGTCCAGCGAGCATTTCTCCTCGATGCGGTTCACCACTGGTTCTTTGGGGTCTACCAGCTGTTCTACTGGCTGTTGCCGATTGTTACGATCGTGGGTGGTATCCGCCTGGTCGAGGGAAATATTGCGCTGTTCTTAACCCTGTGGGCCGTGCAGTTTGCCTACTCGCGGTATATTTACGAGGCGATTACCCAAGGTCGGTTCAAATCGGTGTGGACCAATATCTACGAAATTGCCCAAGGTCCACAGATTGCCGTTGCGGTTTTGGCCGAATTGCTGTTTGCGCGTACCGTAAAATTCCAGGTGACCTCCAAGGGTAAGGAAGTCACCCGCGCCCACTTCGCGTGGGATAAAGCCTGGCCGCAACTGCTTCTCTTCGCAATTTCAACCGCTGCGATGACCTATGCGGTCGTGACCAGCTACCACCAGGGGTGGCAGTATCTGGAAACCATCATCATTCCCTTTGGCTGGATGGCCTACAACTATATCTGTCTCTTCGCAGCGATTCTCACCGCGATTGACCAGCCGCGTTTCCGTCACCGACTTGCCAATTACAATGCACCGGCGCGGTTGTACAGCGCCGATGGCTCCGCTCGTGAAGTAAGCGTGCGCGGCTTACACATCCAGAAGGTGTGCTGGGTGATGCAACGTTCGCAATGGGAGCAACTGAAAACTCCCGACGGGGCAATTGAGATCGCCGGATTCCCCGCTGCTTTGGACTACACCATTGAACGTGCCGATGAGGTCGAAGGTTCCGTTTTCGTCTTTGCGCGCCTTGGAGCCGTTGAGCAGCAGACCTTTGCGCACATGATGCTGCTGCTTAACCAGCTAAATACGCAGCGATTCCAACACCGTCCCCAAGCGACTCGGATGGGACTTTATGACGCCACCATTGGGCTGATCGCGCGGCGGATTACCGTAACCGACCGTATTACGGGGGCGAGTAGAGCGCGGCAACTTCCAGTGTTGTCCCAGCCGCATCACTGACGCCGACGGCGGAAAACCCCAATAAAGTGAGGCGCAACGAAGATTTTATTTCGTTGCGCCAAACTTTCCGCTAAGCTGGGGGCATATTGGTTGCGCTTGTGACCGTCCCTCGCGGCGGGCCGCACGCGCACCGATGACGTCTTTTCGATGACACGATACGTTCGTTGGCTTCGGAAGTGACCGATATTCGCGATGGTCGCGCTTCGTGAACTCCTCAACATCCGCGTGGCTAGTGACGCGAAACTTCGCTGCATGCGAAGCAGGGGCCTGGACGGCTGGGGCGTCCAGGCCTTTCTGGTTGCCAGCTAGGACGGAAGAGCTAGGCGATGTACACAATGTGAAATGAGATTCGACTTGGCTTTCACCTTGGCGCAGATAAGGTTAGGCTTGCCCGGGAAGGAATTTTCGGTTCCCCTCAAAATGTGTGAACCTCCCCCTACTTCAAGGAGAAGTAATGACCGAATCTGTCACTCGCCGTCCTGTTCGCGGTGTGAAACGTTTGCTCGCTATGGTGATGGCATCTTGTCTCGCGTTAGCTGGCTGTGCCGTCGACGAGGCTGGTGAAAACTCACAACAGCGAGTTGAGAAAGCCGGTGAACATCTCGATGTCTTCACCACGACCGGCTATCTTGGCGACATTGTGATGAACCTAGATCCCGATGCGACCGTGACGGTCATGGTTGCCCCCGGCGGTGATCCGCACACCTATCAACCCTCCACGAAGGACATCGAAAAGATGCAAGATGCTGACGTGGTGTTTTGGAATGGGTTGCATCTGGAAGCACAAATGATCGATCAGCTGCGTGGTCTGGGTGATAAACAACTCGAGGTTGGTACGCTCATCCCCGAAGATATGCTTCTCCCATGGCCTGAACAGGATGATGAAGGTAACGCCCTGTTTGATCCGCATATTTGGAACTCAAGCGAAATTTGGAAACTGGTCACCGGCCACGTTGCCGATAAACTCTCCGAGGCAAACCCGGAAAAGAAAGACCAATACCAAAAGAATGCGGAAGCATACATCGCGATGATCGACGAGATGGATGCGCGAGCGAAAGAGAAACTTTCTGCCATTCCAGACGAACGTCGTATCTTGGTCACCGGGCATGATGCCTTTGCTTACTTCGGCCATGTTTACGGGCTGGAAGTACTTGCCACCGATTTTGTCACCAGTGAATCGGAAATGAGTGCGCAAGAACTTGATGAACTGGCCAAGACGATCGCTGACAATAAACTGCCGATGATTTTCCAAGACAACCTGAAAAATCCGCAGGCTATCACCGCGCTGAAAGAGGCGGTGCAAGCCAAGGGCTGGGATGTGGAAGTTTCTGATCACGAACTGTACGCTGATTCGCTCGGTGACCACAGCCCGGTTGACACCTACCAGGGGGTGTTCAACCACAACGTCGATGCGGTTGCCGAAGCGCTAGGAGACTAAGCTTCACCACAGATGTAAATGCCCGATTAGGCGGGTGGGAGGTCTCCCACCCGCCAAGGGTATAGAAAGAGGAGATATGACCAGCGAGCATGTCGTCTTGGAGTTGACCGATTTAGCTGTCGCCTACCATGACGTCCTAGCGTTAAAAAACGCAAACCTGAGCGTTCCAGCCGGTGTCATCATGGGGATTGTCGGACCAAATGGTGCCGGAAAATCCACAATGTTGAAAGGTACCTTGGGGTTGGAACCGTTGCTGTACGGCTCGGCAAAATTCTTTGGCACCACCTTGGATAAGGTCCGCGAACGAGTTGGCTATCTTCCTCAGCATTCTTCGGTGGACTGGGACTATCCGGCAACGGTGATGGATGTGGCCCTGATGGGGACTTATCGGGCCGGAAAAATATTTTCCCGGGTAACGAAAGAAGACCGGCAGCGTGCTGCTGACGCGCTCGAACGGGTTGGGCTATCCAATCTCGCTCACCGCCAGATCGGAGAACTCTCAGGCGGCCAGCGCCAACGCACCTTTTTGGCGCGAGTACTCGCCCAACGTGCCGACCTGTATTTTATGGACGAACCGTTTGCCGGAGTGGATATCGCATCCCAAGAGACCATCACCGCGGTCCTGCGCGGATTGCGCGCCGAAGGGGCGACGATCGTGATCGTTCACCACGACCTTTCGACGATCCCAACGCTGTGCGATCAGGTCGCGCTCGTTGATGGCACCGTGGTGGCAGCAGGACCGGTTGAAGAGGTCTTCACTCGCGAAATGATTGACCACACCTACGGACTTGATCAGGTGGATTTGTAATGGGGACGATGCCAAGCTTTGTCCTGTTTGATCTGCTCTCGGTGCATACCTATCGAATTATGACCATCGGATGCACCCTGATTGGCGGACTTGCCGGCGCAATGGGAGCACTCATCTACCTGCGCAAACGCACCCTAATGTCCGACGTGATTGGCCACAGTGCCACCACCGGGGTGATGTTAGCCTTCATGATTGGCTCGGCGATTATCGGTGTGGATGGACGGAGTCTGTGGCTACTTGTCGCCGGTTCGGTTGCTATCGGCACCCTGGCAGCGGTGATGGCCGACCGGATCGCGCACGTCACTCGGGTGAGTATCGATGCGGCAATGGCGATTATGCTGGCACTGTTCTTTGGGCTCGGCATGGTGTTACTGCGCATTATCGAACGAGGAAACTATCGTCACCGCGGCGGATTGAAAGACTATTTCTTCGGGAATGCCTCTACCCTCACCAAAGCTGATGTGGCAACGATCGCGGTCTTGTGCGTGGTTGTTGCGCTGACTTTCTTTGCGTTTTATCGCGGTCTTTCGGCTCATGTATTCGATGTCATTACCGCCGAAGTGCGCGGCTTTAGCGCCCGACTCTACGGACCGCTTCTCCTTGCAATGGTCTCGGTTGCCGTGGTGGTGGGCGTGAAATCTGTCGGGCTGATCTTAATGGTGGCCCTTGCTGCCATCCCACCGGCGGCTGCTCGCCAGTGGACCCGTCACCTCCATACGATGATCATCCTGTCGGCAATTATCGGGGCGGTCTCAGCGGTGCTCGGTTCATTGATTTCGGTATCTCTCGGCAAAATCCCCACCGGCCCGGTGATCGTGCTGGTACTTACCGCGGTACTATTCATTTCGCTTTTTGCCGCCCCGCGCCGCTCGGTAATCGTCCGCGCGATTGCTAGACGCAAACAGCACCAAGTGCTGCTCGCGGCAGCCAAAGATGAATCCCTTGATGCACATGAGGTGACCGGCAAAGTGCTATCGGATAAGGAAATTGCCATGGCGAGAGGAGCCCACCAATGACCTTTGCTGTTGCGGTTTTTCTCCTGGGTGTTGTCACAGCTGTTACCTGCGCGATTCCCGGGGTGTTCTTGGTACTGCGTCACCAATCAATGCTGGTTGATGCCATGAGTCATGCGGCTCTTCCTGGAATTGTTGTCGCCGCAATGGTGATCGGCTCAATTAACTCTCCGTGGCTGATTGTCGGGGCGGGGGCCGCTGCAATGATTGTCGTATTTGCCGCCGAGCTGTTGCGCTCAACTGGACTATTGATGGGGGATGCCGATCAGGCCCTGATTTTTCCGGGACTGTTTTCCATCGGTGTCATCCTGATCTCGACCCGCTTCGCACAAGTCCACCTGCACGAAGACTCCGTGCTGGTCGGTGACCTGAACTTCGTTGCAATGGATAAGGTCATCATCGGCGGCTATGACTGGGGTCCGAAATACATGTGGCTGATGCTGTCGGTGTTGGCGGTCAATCTCGTCTTCACTCTCGTGTATTACCGTCGCCTGGAGCTATCTACCTTCGATGAAGCCTACGCGCGCTCCCGCGGGATTCGCACCGCAATGCTGAACTACGCGCTCATGGCACTGGTAGCTGTCAATGTCGTCGCAGCGTTTAATGCCGCTGGTGCAGTACTCGTCGTTGCGCTGGTGGTGGTGCCGCCAGCGACGGCCTTGCTTGTGGTGCGCACGATCCCACAAATGTTTGCAGCCACCGTCGGTTTTGCGGCGCTTGCCGCAGGCCTTGGTTTTTGGCTTGCCTATATTTTCGACCTCGCCACCTCAGCGACAATGGCGACGGTCGAAGGGGTGATGTTCTTGTGTGTGTGGCTGGTAACGAGCATAATCAAGCGCTCCTCCAGTCAGCGTATCCACCGCGCTAACCTCACCGGTGCTTCCGAAGTCTCGCAATCAAGCCCGGTAGCATCTGCTGGGGCATAACGTCTAGGCACTCAGATTTCGATACGCACCCGCTGTACGCACCGACGTTAATTGGGAACGTATTCGCCCATACCCGCATTGCGTAATGCCGTGCGGATGCGGGCACACATCTCGTCTTGGACACTGCCATCTGTTGCACCGCTCGGATGTGCCGAATCGAAATCAGCAGGTGAATTTGCGGGGAACAGATGGATGTGGGTGTGGGGGACTGCAAAGCCCTCAATCACCACGCCGATCCGTTCACAACCAATTTCTTCACGTAATACCGGCGCGATGCGATGGGCAATAGCGAATAGATGCGCAGCCAAATCGGCAGGTAGATCGGTCCAACGGTCGATTTCCTCGCGCGGGACGACAAGCAGATGACCGTCGGTTTGCGGGAAGGCATCAAGAAACACCACGGCGCGGTCATCTTGATACACGAAGCGGCCGGGAATCTCACCGGCGATAATCTGGGTAAAAATAGAAGCCATACTCCCACTTTAGTAGGCCCTAGTTTGTTGCAGTAGCCATCCAGGCATCGCCGCGTGCCCGCCAGGCGGTGGTTGCTGCGCGTGCTGCCATAAATACCAGTGCGAACGATAACCACAGCCACGCGACACCGCGTGCACCAGTGGGAGCAAGCCAGTGAATCACACCGAGTACCGGGAGGTAGACCACCAGGGTGATCACTCCCGCCCAGGCAAGGTAGCGACCGTCACCCGCCCCGATTAAAATCCCATCGAGAATAAAAACCCAGCCGGCAAGGGGCATACACACTCCCGAGATCACCAAGGCTGGCCAGGTGGTTTGGTGGACCTGTGGATCAGAGGTAAACAGCTGCGCACCAACGGGAGCTAGCGCGAGCATGACCACGCCGAGTACCATCCCGGTGGTAATTCCCCATCGCACCATAATCCGCACCATGTGGTGTACCCGGCGGCGATCACCGGCGCCAAGGCTCTGACCGACAAGCGCTTGGGCAGCAATCGCTAACGCATCTAAAATCAGCGCCGTTAGCGCCCACAGCGAGTTAATAATCTGGTAGCTCGCCAACTCAATCGCACCCATTGCGGTTACCACCGTCACCGTTGCAAGAATGGCAAGTCGCAGTGTTCCGGTACGAATAAATAGGGGAATACCCGCGCGAGTTGAACGTAAGATACCCGCGCCGTGTGGTCGAATTGACACCCCGTGGCGGCGGGTATGGCGCACGACCGCAGCAGCGAGCACCACGCCCATACCGGTTTGGGTCACCGCGGTGCCCAAACCCGAACCGGCCACACCGAGATGAAACCCATAAATAAAAGTCGCATTCAATGCGACATTCACCGCTGCCCCCACAGCGGCAACAACCAGCGGTGTCCGGGTATCGAGCATTCCGCGTAGCACCCCGGTTGCTGCAAGTACCAATAGCATCCCGGGCAGCCCCCCAGCCGCAGTGCGTAGGTAGCTCACCGCATGTGGTACTGCGGCCGCATCGGGGGTAAACACTGCCACGATTGCGTCACTAGCCAGTTCTAACCCGAGGGCGAGTGCGCAGCCAAGCACGATGGCAAGCCACATCCCATCAACCCCATCGCGGAGCGCGCCGGGAGTGTCACCAGCTCCAATTTTGCGCGCGGTGGCGCTGGTGGTGGTATACGCCAGGAAAATACACAGCCCAACGATGGTGAGTAGCAAGGTGGAGGCCAGTGCCAGCCCGGCGAGTTCACCGGTACCTAAATGACCGACCATTGCCGAATCGGCCAGGGTGAAGAGGGGTTCGGCAACCAGGGAACCAAGAGCGGGTAAGGCGAGGGAAATGATTTCACGGTGCAGACGGCCCCGTTGCCCTTCAACCTCAACTGGAGGGTTAGACTTCATTAGTCCCCCATTCCTTCCACATCTATTCTTCCCGCACTATCCACATGGTGGGGATGCTACCGAGCCGATTCTACGGGGCTTTTTCGCCAACGTCCTTCCACAAATTCACAGGGCTGTCCACAGGTTGGGGAAAACTTCGGCGTGTTGCCCACAACTTATCCACAGGATCGCTGGTGGTATCCCCAAATCAGCTCGAATTATGCACAGCCCACAGTTGTCGCGGTCTGGGTATTTTCATCGTGCTAACGCGGGCGATCCGGACACTGCCGTGCACCGGCCGCTACAGTTAGGGTGTTGGACAGGATGTGGAGTAGAAATCGATGAGCGAAATGCCGCCAGATCAGGCCTATGCGGATGCGCGCAGTCATGATTATGACCGCACTCCGCCACAAGATATTGAAGCTGAACAGTCGGTGCTCGGTTCGATGCTGCTGTCGAAAGATGCGCTTGCCGATGTCGTCCAGGAATTGAAAGCAGCCGATTTTTATCTACCCAAACACGAAATTATTTTCAACGCAATCGGCGATATGTACTCACGTGGTCGACCGGTTGACTCGCTACTGCTGCACGCACACCTGAGGGATAATGGTCAGCTTGACGCCGTCGGTGGGCCGGCCTACCTGCACACCCTGATTGCCTCGGTACCCACGGCCTCATCCGCATTATTTTACGCGCGCATTGTGCACGAAAAAGCGGTGCTGCGACATTTGGTGGAAGCTGGCACTCGGATTGCTCAGCTGGGTTATTCAGCTGACGGCTCGGAAGTTGATGACCTGGTTAATGAGGCACAGGCGGCGGTTTATGCGGTTGGAGAAAATCGCAATACCCAAGATTACGTGCAGATTCGCGAAATCCTTGATGAAGTTACCAACGAGATCCAGATGGCCGCTTCGCGTGGCGAAGGACTGGTTGGAGTCCCAACTGGATTTAAAGAACTCGATGACCTCACCAACGGATTACATGGCGGCCAGATGATTATTGTGGCCGCTCGCCCCGGGATGGGGAAATCAACGTTAGCGATGGATTTTTGTCGCAGCGCATCGATTCGTAATAATCTCACCTCGGTGATTTTTTCCTTGGAAATGTCACGGACTGAAATGACGATGCGGTTACTTTCTGCTGAATCAGATATTCAGTTGCAAGAATTACGTAAGGGAAAGTACCTATCCGATGAGGAATGGACAAAACTTGCGGGCACCATGTCGCGAATTTCGGAAGCACCGCTCTACATTGATGATTCGCCCAATATGCAGCTCATGGAGATCCGTTCCAAATGCCGCCGGTTAAAACAGCAGTACGATCTGCAGCTCGTGGTGGTGGACTATCTGCAATTGATGAGCTCAGGTCGGCGGGTGGAATCGCGTCAACAGGAAGTTTCCGAATTCTCTCGTGCGTTGAAGCTGCTGGCAAAAGAGCTAAATATCCCGGTCATTGCGGTCGCTCAGCTCAATCGCGGGCCCGAGCAGCGTACCGATAAGAAACCGATGATGGCAGACCTGCGTGAATCAGGATCGCTCGAACAGGACGCAGACGTCATTATTTTGTTGCATCGCGAAGATCAGTACAAAGAAGATTCACCGCGCGCTGGGGAAGCCGATGTCATTATTGCCAAACATCGCAATGGACCGACAAAAACCATCACGCTCGCCTTTCAGGGCCACAAATCCCGGTTTGTGGAAATGGGTGAAGGCCAGTTTGCCTAGCGAAATGGCAACTGTCATGGCGGGTGGATTCAGATGCGCCGAGTTTTGTACATGGTGAGGGAAGCGGCGAAGGGCTCGTGAGTTATGGGACGGGGCGCACCTATATGCGTGTGACGTCATCACATATCGCGATAATCGACAGCTATCGCACCGATACTGGCCCGATCTCCCCACCGATGCGGTCAATGAGCGCGGCACCGGAACAACATCGGGTGCACATCGATTCGTGACAGCTTGCTTCGCTGGCATCGAGGGAGCGCTGGTGTCTGCGTGAGGGGTGATGTGGCAGGCAGAAGGCGGGATTCTTGGGGGCGGCATAGCGATGGTGAGATCAATCAGCGGACGCGAGGTGGCAGGGCAACCGGTGAGCCTAAGTACTTGCGGGTTCGCACGAGATACGGCCTACTGGACTTGCATAAAACGTTGCGAAATGACGATAGAGAAAACCGGCCACACCTTTGGTGTGGCCGGTTTTTCCAAGCTGTTGTATATAGCGCAGCGCACCTGGCGCTGGTGTGGCGCAGTTTAGAGCGCGAGTGTGATTCCGGTTGCAGCAATAATCACTAATGGCATCGCGACAACGACATGCGGAATGTATTTTTGGAACGTTGTTTCGTGCTGCTCATCTGAGCGAACAGTGGTATCTGACATGACGCGCCTTTCGAACGGTTGCTTTCAACTGTCGGTAATCAATTGAAAAACAATGACAGTACACGGTACGCAGCAGTTTTACCGCCATACTAGGACGAGTGTCCTAGAGGCCCACGATCGCAGGTGGGGGTTAATTAATAGTTCGGCGAGCGAACACTATTATGTGGGATTGCCTTTTGTCGTCATTACTTTAGAAACGATGGTGGAGCCTGGCAGCTGGAGATAGACCACCTAAAAGTCTCGTGTGATGCGACGAAACGCCATTCCCACAGTGCACAGAATGTGACGAAGAAATTGTGGAAAATTTCCCCCTCATTTTGCTAGGTAGAGGGTGTCACCCGTGTTGAGGAACCACGTTTGGCGCCCAATTCGCATCCACCTGGGTTCGATCATCGACTCGAGCTGTTGCTGGAATTCTGGGGTGGTTGCTCCCCTGGGATAAGCATGTAGGACCAGATCTGCCTCAACGCGTGTCAGGCACACCAGCATGTCTCCATCGCCGGCAATAAT
>JAUNVN010000264.1 GCA_030537655.1 Bowdeniella nasicola
AAAGATTGTGATCCGCCGCCTTGCGCAGATTGCAGGCGACAATATCGAGGTGTATCTGCACCGCACCGCGAAAGACCTGCCCCCGCAGGTTGGCGTGATGGTTGCCACCGACGATAAGGCTCGCGAGGTTGCACGTGAAGTTGCAATGCACATTGCGGCATTCTCACCGAAGTACCTCTCCCAGGACGATATCGATGAGGAAACCATCGAAAACGAGCGTCGGATTGCAGAGGAAACTTCCCGCAACGAAGGTAAGCCCGAAAAGGCTCTGCCGATGATCGTTGAAGGACGGATGAAGGGATTCTTCAAGGAGAATTGCCTGCTTGATCAGCCCTTCGCCCGCGACCCGAAGAAGACCGTCGGCCAGATCGTGGAGGCCACGGGCGGTAAGGTGACCGCCTTCGCGCGCTTCCGCGTTGGCGCCTAACATTCCCTAGCGGCCCCGCCTCTTTGGGCGGGGCCGTGGTGTAACCATGAAGGAGCGCACCGTGCGTAGAGTGCTATTGAAACTATCGGGCGAGGTCTTTGGCGGAGGACAAATCGGGTTGGATGCCGATGTTCTGAACGATGTGGCCGCCCAAATCCACCAGGTTGCTGAAGAGGGCGTCCAAATCGCCATCGTGGTTGGTGGCGGGAACTTTTTCCGTGGTGAAGATCTGTCCAAACGCGGTTTCGACCGTTCACGTGCCGACTATATGGGCATGCTCGGCACGGTCATTAATGCCTTAGCGTTACAGGACTTTTTACAACAGCAAGGCACACGCACGCGGGTCCAAACCGCCATTACGATGGGTCAGGTCGCCGAACCCTACATTCCGTTGCGCGCTATCCGTCACATGGAAAAAGGTCGGGTCGTGGTCTTCGGGGCGGGTGCTGGGATGCCATTTTTCTCCACCGATACCGTAGCCGCCCAACGGGCGTTAGAAACCCACTGTGATGAACTGCTGGTCGGCAAATCAGGTGTTGATGGTGTCTACACCGCCGATCCACAAGTTGACCCGGATGCGGAAAAGCTCGCCTTTGTTACCTATCAAGATGCCCTACACCGTAACCTGCAGGTCGTTGATGCCTCCGCGTTTGCGATTTGTATGAATAACGCATTGGATATGCGCGTCTTTTCGATGAGTCAGCCCGGAAATGTCGCACGGGCCCTCAGAGGTGAGACAATGGGAACATTAGTGAGCGCAGATGCGACGCGCCAACCGGTTAGCGACATCCCCAAGGAGCAGCAGTGATCAAAACGATTATCGCCGAAGCGAAAAGCCAGATGAATAAAGCGGTGCAATATGCACGAGACGAATTCGGAAATATTCGCACCGGCCGCGCGAATTCTGCCATGTTTGAGCAGATTCTCGTTGACTACTATGGCGCTGCCACACCGCTGCAACAACTGGCGAGCTTAAATATTCCCGAGGCTCGGATGGTGTTGATTCATCCCTACGATCGCAGCGCGACCGAAGCGATTATTCGGGCACTACGCGAGTCCGATCTGGGAGTGAACCCGACTGACGATGGGCAACACATCCGCGTTGCT
>JAUNVN010000038.1 GCA_030537655.1 Bowdeniella nasicola
GACCTCAGCGAACTAATGCAACGGCGCGCGGTCATGATGACCGTGCTCGCGGTTGCCGTGGCCATTAGCCTCATCGGTCTGCCACTGGCGATTGCGAGCCCCTACCTGGTGCGTAATAACGAAAAATCGGCACTGCAATTACGCGCCTCAGGACTTGTGCGAATTCTTGAACGTCGCAGTGCCCATGACGAAATCATCACTCCGGCAATTATTTCCCCGTGGGTTGGTTCTGATACCCCCAACCCCGCCCACATTGTGGTTGAGCTTGCTGACGGAACAATCCTGCAGGCTGGTGAGCCGATCGAAGGGGCTAGGTTCACTGCGCGGCGCTCAATGCCGTCCGGCGGCGCACTAACGATGGAGATCTCAACGCGGCAATGGCTGCACCAAAGTCTGATCGTCGAAGCGTTGATCTTTATGGGAACCTCACTTGCCTTTGCAATAGCCGTACTGGTCGCGAGGCGCCAGGCCCGCAAGATTGCTGCTCCACTGATCTATTTGGCCGCCAGCGCCGAGCAGCTCGGGTCCGGTCAGGCCCGTCCCCGCCTCACCCCCTCGGGGATGGAAGAGATCGACCTGATCGGCGCGGAACTTGTCCGCACCGCAGAGCGGATGGCTGGACGTCTGGCTGCAGAGCGACAATTCGCTGCCGATGCCTCCCACCAGTTGCGCACGCCGCTAACCGCACTGTCGATGCGGCTGGAAGAAATCGAATTGGTGTCCACTGAAACCGAAGTGCAAGAAGAAGCGCGCGTATGTCTCGAACAGGTGGAACGCTTGACCGGGGTAGTTGAAGAACTGCTGCAAACCTCACGTTCGTCAGCTGGCGGCACCGCCGAAGCGCTCCCGTTGGCAGAGATTTTTTCCCAACAGCGAGAAGAATGGGAGCCTGCCTTTACCAAGGCAAATCGACGGCTTGAATTTATCGAACATACCGACCGCCTGGTGCTTGGCACGCGCGGATCAGTTACCCAGGTGCTCGCCACTTTGCTCGAAAACTCCCTCAAATACGGGGCCGGTACCACCACGGTGACTGCGAGACGAGCGTCAGGTAAAGGGGTGTTTATTGACGTGGCAGATCAGGGTGAAGGGGTACCCGATGAGTTAGCACCCGATATTTTTACCAAACATGTCTCCGGTAAGGGAGGCACCGGGATCGGTTTGGCAGTTGCCCGTGATCTGGCATCTGCCGACGGTGGACGCCTGGAGCTTTCCCAACGTCGACCCCCGGTATTCACCCTGTTTTTAAATGGCGTGCCCGCCTCTCTCAATCCCGATGTCGTGATGCCAAAGGGGGCGCTGGTCAGCGTGGGGCGGCGTCGGCGTCGCCGGTAAAGACGATGTAGCGATAGCACAGGTATCGGAAAATAGTCCCCAGGCCCACGCCGATAATATTGCCGGCGATATTATCGGCGAGTAGGGAGTTGAGCTGTAAGACGTAGCGGGAAAACGCGAGGGAACCGGCAGCTATTGCGATCCCACCAAGATTCACCACAATGAACATGAACAGCTCCCACCTGGCGGTGGAGCGGCGCTGATGGCGGAAGGTCCAATAGCGGTTACCTACCCAGGCACACAGCGTTGCGACAATTGCTGAGAAAACTTTCGCCCGTACCGGAATTTCACGCCAGAGGTGGCCGGGACCATAGACGAGGAAATTAAACAGGCCCGTATCGATCACATACGCCAGTGCACCGACAATTCCAAAACGTAGCACTTCAATTAGCCATTCGCGCCAGGACTGCCGCCGCCGTTCAGTCCTGCCCGGTGGAGTGAAAGACTCCGAAGACGATGAAGAAACAGGCACAAGAGAAGCCTAGCGGGATATGTTAGTGGCGTGAAGTCCTACGACGTGGCAGTAATTGGTGGCGGCCAGCTCGCACGAATGTTGCATGAAGCTGCAAGTGCACTCGATATTCATTTGCGAGCTCTGGTTGCTAGTGAAGGCGATCCCGTTGCGCAGGTGATGACCGATTGCGGGGTCGGCAGCCCCGATAGCGCCGAGGCGGTTGCAGCCCTGGTCCAAGGAATGGATGTGCTCACCTTTGAACATGAGCATCAGGATCTCGCGCTGCTGACGCAGTTGGTTGAAGACGGCTATAACGTGCACCCCACTCCCCAGGCACTGCAATGCGCAAAAGATAAACACATCATGCGCGAAATGCTTGCGGAGCTCGATGTGCCCATGCCCGATTGGCGTTCCATCAGGCGCGAATCCGACCTCGATATTTTCCTGTCGGAACATCGCGGCGAATGCATCGTCAAAACCGCGCGCGGTGGCTATGACGGCAAAGGGGTGCGCGAGGTCAATCACCTTGACGATGTGCGTGACTGGTTGGAGGCGATGGAAGCCGGAGAGGTGGAGCTCATTGCCGAAGAGCTGGTACCTTACGCCTACGAAGTTGCCGCCCTGTGCGCTCGTCGACCATCGGGCGAAATTCGCCACTGGCCGCTAGCTGAAACCGTCCAGGATGGCGGGGTATGCGCGAAGGTGATTACCCCGGTTCCAGGAGCCGATCCGAGCCTTGGAGCGCAAGCTGAGCGCATTGCCGAGACCATTGCTGAGGGCCTCGGGGTTACCGGGGTACTCGCGGTGGAAATGTTTGTCCTGCCGGGTAAAGACGGTCCGAGCCTGTTAGTCAATGAACTGGCAATGCGACCACACAACTCGGGCCACTGGACCATTGAAGGTTCGGTTACCAGCCAATTTGAACAGCACCTCCGTGCCGTCTTAAACCTGCCCCTCGGTGATACGACCGCCCGCGCCCCCCACGCGGTGATGGTTAACGTCTTGGGTACCGAACTCAATGACCCCAGTCAGGGCTATGCGCACCTGATGCAGGAATATCCCGATGCGAAAGTCCACCTGTACGGCAAGAAAGTCCGCCCACGACGCAAACTCGGGCATGTCACCGTGCTGGGCGAGGATCTGGAAGAGGTCACTGCAACCGCCGAGGCCGCAGCGGCAATCCTGCGCGGTGACCAACCTGATTGGACAGAAAATTAATCGCGAGAAAGGTCAGTGACCATGGCAGAGGTTGGCATCATTATGGGATCGGATTCGGACTGGCCGGTCATGTGCCAGGCCGCGGAGATCCTTGCCGAATTCGATATTGACTATGAAGCGCGGGTGGTCTCCGCGCATCGGATGCCGACCGACATGCTCGACTACGGTCGCACTGCAGCCGAGCGCGGGTTAAAAGTCATCATCGCCGGTGCTGGTGGGGCAGCCCATCTGCCGGGGATGATCGCGTCGGTCACCCCGCTACCGGTCATTGGGGTGCCGGTGCCACTGCAATACCTCGACGGCATGGATTCGCTGCTCTCTATTGTGCAAATGCCTGGCGGGGTGCCCGTGGCGACCGTCTCGATTGGCGGTGCGAAAAATGCCGGATTGTTGGCCGTGCGGATGTTGGGGGCGCACGATGGCGATATTCGTGCCCAAATGGAGCACTACCAGCAGGGATTGCGGGAAGTTGCCATTGCTAAAGGAGAAAAACTCCAGCAACAACGTCACGAACAATAGCCAAAAAATCGAACATAACCAAACAAAATCTACCGAACTTGGGATAGGCTGGTGTCATGAGTGTTCTCGTAGCTGGCGGCGCAGGATACATTGGCGCCCACGTAGTGAAACTATTGGTGGATCGTGGTGAAAAAGTTGTCATTGTTGACGATTTTTCCACCTCTAAACGCGAGCGTGTTGCCGATTTGCCCGTCCTCGAAATGGATCTGGCAACGGGTAATGCTGAAGAACGCCTCGTGGAGTTAATGCACACGCAACACGTTGATGCGGTCATCCACTTTGCAGCGCGTAAACAGGTGGGAGAATCGGTTGCCAAACCAGCGTGGTACTACCAGCAAAACGTCGGGGGACTGGCGAATATGCTCGCCGCAATGCAGCGGTGTGAGGTGAAAAACCTCATCTTCTCCTCATCTGCTTCGGTTTACGGCATTCCCGATGTTGCCGTTGTCGATGAAGAAGAGACCTGCAGGCCAATTAACCCCTATGGGGAGACAAAGCTCATTGGCGAATGGATGATGGCTGATTGTGAACGCGCCTGGCAGCTGCGCTGGGCAGGTCTGCGCTACTTTAATGTTGCCGGTGCGGGCAGTGAACAGCTGGGTGATCCCGCGGTGCTCAACCTCATCCCAATGGTGTTTGAAAAACTACAAGAGGGGGCCGCACCGCAGATCTTCGGCGATGACTATCCCACGCCCGATGGCACGTGTATTCGCGACTACATCCATGTTAGTGACCTGGCTGAAGCCCACATCACGGCCCTGGATGCGTTGCGCAGCGATCACCAGCCCGCCCATCGGATCTACAATGTCGGCACGGGCACAGGCGCGTCGGTGAAAGAAGTGATCGACACGATCGGTGAGGTGACTGGACGTGATACCACGCCCGAGATCTGCGAACGTCGCCCCGGGGATCCGCCGCAGCTGATCGCCTCACCTAAACGCATTGAAACCGATTTGAACTGGCAGGCACGCTATAACCTCCGCGATATGGTTGCCTCGGCGTGGAAGGCCTGGCAGGCCCAGCATTAAGGGGAAAAACCACACGGTGGCCACTAGGGTGGAAGACGTGATGAACGTCGATCTTGCCATTGTTGGTTCCGGTTCTGGTAACGCCATCCCGCCGTCACTGCGCGATCATAAAATTGCGCTGATTGATGATGGCATTTTTGGAGGAACCTGTCTCAATGTCGGCTGTATCCCGACAAAAATGCATGTCTATCCGGCCGATGTGATCGCTAGCGCGCGTACCGCTGGGCGCCTGGGGGTGGATTTTACCTCCCCAAAAGTCAACTACGGTGACATCCAACGCCGGATTTTTGCCAATCGCATCGATCAGATATCGGCCGCAGGGCTACGCTACCGGCGCGAAGAATGCGACAACATTGAGGTGCTTACCGATCGCGCCTTCTTCACCGGCCCCCACACCCTCACGGTCGGTGAGCATCAGGTCCATGCCAAGCAGATCATGTTGGTTGCCGGAGCACGTCCTGCCATTCCCGAAGTAATCGCGCAGTCGGAAATCGCCTACCAGACGAGCGATACGATTATGCGTCTGGCTCAGCTACCCGAACATCTCATTATTTTAGGGTCGGGCTATATCGCCTGCGAATTTGCGCATATATTTTCAGCATTTGGTTCCAAGGTCACCGTCATCGGGCGCTCGCAGGTGTTGTTAAAGCATCAGGATCACACGATTGCCACCCGTTTTACCGATGTGGCTTCTCAGCAGTGGGACGTGCGCCTTGGCCAGCCCGTGGTTGCTGCGAGGCAAGCGAAGGGAGAAATCACCCTCACCTTTGCTGATGGCAGCCGCGTCAGTGGCGACGAGCTGCTGGTTGCCACGGGACGGATCCCCAACAGCGACCGCCTTGAAGTCAGCCGCGCCGGGATCGCTACCCACCCAGATGGGCGCGTGCAGGTGGATTGCCATGGCCGCACCAATGTGCCAGGTGTGTGGGCATGCGGCGATATTTCCAGCCCCTACCAGCTCAAACATGTGGCGAACCACGAAGCAGACGTGGTTTTCCATAACCTCACCAATCCCACCCAGTTGCGCTCCTTCCGCCACCAGGCGATCCCCGCAGCGGTCTTCACCTGGCCGCAGATCGCCAGTGTTGGGCTCACCGAAGAGCAGGCTAAGGATGCACAGCGTGATTATGTCACGGTCAGTTTTGACTTTGGCGCGGTCGCATACGGTTGGGCGATGGAAGACGAGATTGGGATCTGTAAACTCCTGGCTGATCCGAATACCGGTCAATTGTTGGGGGCCCATATTCTTGGCGAACAGGCAGCCTTACTCTTACAGGGTCTTACCCAAGCGATGGCGCTGGGAACCGATATTCGCACGATGGCACGCGAACAGTATTGGATCCACCCGGCGCTGAGCGAAGTTGTCGAAAATGCGCTCCTAGCGCTCGAGGCAAAACTACACTAGGGCACCTGGTGTAAATCCGCTTCGGTGAGGTTGCCGGTGCGGAGTTTATCGAAGAAACCGATAGCGCGTTCGTGGTCAAGCTTCACCGCCACCCCGATCCCACCGGGTTGGAAGTTATAGCTCGCAATTGGTGGATGACCATGGAGGTTGGCGGCACTTGCCGCGCGGAAATATCGCGCCAAGGTCACCAACGTGAAAATATTGGCATTTTCGTCTACGCGCAGGGCATCGGTTCCCGCGGTGACCGCAGTGCGCTGCGAGAACGGATTGAGCAGAAATGATGGCCGAGCGGCCTTTTTCACTATCGCACCAATCACTTGACGTTGACGATCCTGGCGCCCCATATCACCGCGCGGATCGGAGTACCGCATCCGCGAAAATGCCAGTGCTGTTGGTCCATCGGCTTCGTGACAGCCAGCTTTCCAGGTCAGGTTGGAGAGCTCATCATTGACATCAAAGTCCAAACACAGGTTGACGCCGCCAACCGCATCGACGATTTCACGCACCCCACCCATTCCGACTTCGACGTAGTGATCAATGCTCAGGCCCGTGAGCTGTTCGACCGTATCGACCAGCAACGGTGCACCGCCATAGGCGTAGGAGGCATTGAGCTTATGTGCGCCAACGCCTGGAATTTCCACGAAGGTGTCCCGCGGGAGAGACACGAGAGCCGTTTGCCCGTTGGCTGCGCGATGTAAGAGCAAAATCGAGTCGGTACGCGCCCCCTCAGTGGCGTCGTCAACTTCACCATCCTCACGCGAATCGGAGCCGGCAAGGAGGAAGGTTGTCCCCGATGTCGCTGGCTTATCCGAGAGAGCCTCGACATGTTGGAGTCGCGAGTTAGCCCACCACAGCAGCCCGAGTGGCCAGGCCAGCAGGATAATCAGAATCACGACCAGCCAGCGACCCGATCTGCGCCGCCTCGCTCCAGGACCAGGCCGGATCGCGCGGGTAGCTCGAGGCGGTGGGCTCGGTGTAGTCGCCATTGAGGAGACTGGCGGTCTCGCACGTTCAGGTAGGTGGTGCGAGCGTGGGGGGATGACCGGTGGTGCGGATTGTTGGCGCGGTGCAGGGTGGTTATCGCGTGGGGTAACGGGGGTGATCGAATGACGTCGGGGTGCTGGCGGACGATTATCGGAGCGATTGCGTGCAGGGGGTGATGCCGGGGATTGCCCGGCGTTGGCGTGCGAAGGTATGTCTTCCACGCCAGATTGCCCCTCGCGACGCGGCCGAGGTTGGTAGGGACGACGCCGTGAGTGACGTGCGGGCTCAAACCTCGGCGGTTGATCACTCATTTGGCGTTCCTCCGCGTACAGTGGGGCAGCTCTTTATCCTCTTCGGCTGTCGTTGCGCCGTCAAGATTTTCGGTTGGGTCAGGCGTTGGGGTCCCACGCGTGCGCGGAGTGTCGTCACCCGGTGTGGTTGACGACTCTGGGGTGGGCGTGCTCTCCGTCGTTACGGTGGTATCTGGGTCGGGTTCTCGGTATCCAAGAGGCCGGTCGAGCCGGATATTTTCCCACAGGACTTCGGCTTCATCAGAGTAGTAAATTTCAAAGCCGACATATTCGACGGGCATGGTAATAAATACGATCTCTGACGGATTAATTGCCCGCAGTGAATAGCCCAGTCCTGCCAGGGTTGAAAGGGAACCCAGCTGGGGACCGGTTGAGAGCGACTGTGTTGCTGCATCTAAAAACTGATACAGGCTTGTCAGGTCGGTGAGAAGGTTCAGCTGCAGCGCTTCGCGCACAATAGCTGAGAGCAGCTGTTGCTGGCGATCAATTCGGGAGAGATCTGATCCATCTCCCAGGGTGTAGCGTGCTCTGGCGTACCCGAGGGCTTTTTGCCCATCGAGCAGACGGCAGCCCCGCTTAAGGTACAAATTGGCCCGGTCATCGCCAATATCTTCTTCAACGTACAGGGGCACGCCATCGAGCGCGTTTACCATGTCCTGAAAGCCCGAAAAATCAACGACGACATAGTCATCAATATAAATCCCGGTGAATCCCTCGACTGTCTTCATCGTGCATGCGGCAGCTTCTTCGATATTGTTACGAATACCGCCACGGAAAAATGCCTCGTTAAATTTCACCTGGTATCCCGGGGCCGTCTGTTTGCCATTACGCAGCAAACACTGCGGGATATCCATGCGGGTATCACGGGGAATGCTCACCGCGTCAACGCGTTTGCGGTCCGCGGAAATATGCAGCAGCAATGTGGCATCTGACCGCATCCCCTCGATATCCTCATCGGCCCAGTCTCCATCACGGACGTCTGAACCGATCACCAACAGGTTAATCGGCCGCCCGGCATTCGGATCCAACGGTACCGGTGAGGCGTCAGGCCGTTCGCCAATAAGCTCTGACGGATTTTCTCCAACTTGGATGTTTCCTTGCAATCGGATATACGCCAACAGCATCGCCGTACTGGCAAAGAGCAGCAGCGCCAATAACAGTGCAACGGCTTTCTGCCTCCGGCTGCTGCCGCGTGCAGCAAGCGGTCGAAACCGATTCTCGCTGCTGTAGCGCGGGCGGTGGCGAGAAGACTGGAAGGAACGGTTTGTCACAGCACACATCATACGGCCATAGGCGAGATAACTGGAATTTACGCGCTGGCGAGGATGATTAATTCATCTGTGGAGCCTAGTAATTCTCGCCTTTCGGTTCACTAAAAGCCGAGGGAGGGGCACTTGAGTTGTCGATAATTTTTACCTCGCGCGGGTCGGTCTCAACCGGGTCCGGATGACGCTGACCATAGACATCACTGGGGCTGGGAGCTTGCGCAATTGCGATTGATCGCGCCAATTTTGTAATGCGAGCTTCCAATGCGGCGGTCCGTTTAAAGGAGGTAGCGACGAAAATCAAAAAAGCAATGACCAATCCGTATAGTAAAAGGTCCGCGCCACGTCCCACCCCGACAAGTCGCGCGACGCGACTGGCCGCTGACGGGAAGACAATGAAATACACTGCGATGATGGCAAATATGGCGGTCATAATCCGCCGAATTGCGAGATGGCGCGCATCAGCTTTTGAACGTGTGAGAACAACCGCAGAAATGCCGATGGCCGCAATGAGGACTAGCTGAATCCAAAAACGTGAGGTCCCAATGCTGGGAAAAGACGCTGCGGGGAGCGCGAGAAGTTGTGTAAAAGTAAGCATGGCAGATCCTAACGCATCAGCAGATCGACGAGAATGTTGACCGAGTTGAGGAGCGATTGGCCCTTCGCGCGAGAATAATCGGTGTAACGAATATGCACGGGAGCTTCGGCCCATGGTAGGTCGGTCTGGGCTAATTGCGAGACGATTTCTGAAGCATGGGCCATCCCATCTTGGCGAATGTTAATCTGCGCTAAGGCGTCTCGGCGGATCAGCCGTAAGCCGTTATGCGCATCAGTGAGTTTCAAACCTACCGTCAGTCGCGTCACTAAAACAGCTGTTTTTAAGACGATCTGCTTGAGGAGTCCGGGTTTTGTCCGGTTGTCAAGAA
Source organism: Bowdeniella nasicola (assembly GCA_030537655.1). Classification (GTDB taxonomy): domain Bacteria; phylum Actinomycetota; class Actinomycetes; order Actinomycetales; family Actinomycetaceae; genus Bowdeniella; species Bowdeniella nasicola_B. Next base: position 9,446 of record JAUNVN010000038.1, read on the forward strand.
AGCGAGAACCGTAGATGATCGCAAGGCCTTCTTGCTTTGCCCGTTCAACCATGGCTAGCGCCTCGATTGGATCATGTTGGCCATCAGCGTCGAAGGTGATGACATATTGTGCTGCAGTGTTGTTGAGAACGTAATCGAATCCTGTCTGTAATGCGGCTCCCTGTCCGAGGTTAATGGGATGCTGAATCACGACTGCGCCGGCATCGCGTGCCACGTTCGCAGAATTATCACGCGAGCCGTCATCGATGCACACAATGCGAGGAAATGAGCGGTGTGCCTCACGGATTACGTCTCCGATAACTTCAGCTTCGTTAAATAACGGAACGATAAGCCAGACTTTGTCTGCGGTTGTGGGACTCATATGGGTATTGTTGCAGGTGAAATGGCCATTGTCCGAAAGCACGTCCGAAGGAGGCTGCATGGGCACCCGGATAGTTGAGTCCGCAGACGTATCCGAAAACGCACAGATCGGAGACGGAAGTAGTATCTGGCATCTGGCGCAGGTGCGTGAAGATGCCAAGATCGGTGAGGACTGCATTATCGGTCGCGGCGCCTACGTGGGTACCGGCGTGACGATGGGCAAGTGCTGCAAAGTCCAAAACTATGCGCTCGTCTATGAGCCGGCCGTGTTGGAAGATGGCGTGTTTATCGGACCGGCAGTAGTGCTGACCAACGACCACAACCCACGTGCGATCAACGCGGATGGATCGTTGAAATCTGGCGACGATTGGGAGCCGGTCGGCGTGACGATTAAACATGGTGCTGCTATCGGTGCACGCGCCGTTTGTGTAGCTCCGGTCACAATTGGTCGCTGGGCTACCGTTGCCGCAGGTGCGGTTGTTGTAAAAGATGTCCCTGATCACGCCCTGGTTGCCGGGGTCCCCGCGCGTCAAATCGGCTGGGTATCCAAAGCAGGGGTGAAACTAGAAGAGACTGAAACCGGGCAGCTACGCTGCCCAGCATCCGGTGAGCTATACGAGCTGGCCGATGGCATTTTGACAGAAGTGGAAGGTTCATGAGTAAC
>JAUNVN010000039.1 GCA_030537655.1 Bowdeniella nasicola
GATCACGCCTCGATCTTGCCACGATTCGGCCCGTCGGTACACATTTGCGCAACCAAAAACCGTGGTTGTCCGGTCAAATCTGTGCGCGTGGTGACCCCAATGAAACCGTAGCGGCGTGCGATCACGCGCAGCGCCTGGCCTTGGGTGTGGTGGTGTTCGAGAAATAGCTTTCCCCCGGCGCGCAGGGTCCTGGCCGCGTAGGCAACGGTGGCGTGCGGGAGCTGTAATCCATCCACTCCCCCACCGTAGAGGGCCAGCTGCGGATCAAAGCGCACCTCAGCAAGTGCCTCCTCATCGCGCGGCAGGTAGGGAGGGTTGGCAACAACACAACTTGCCGGCCCACCGAGCTTGGTGGTGCAAATATCGGTACGCACCAGGGTGATATCGGCATTCATGGCGGCAATCTCGCTGCGGTAGCGTCGAGAGTTTTCTGCGGCCAGGGCCAGGGCCTGTTCACTGGTATCAAATGCCAACACCGCAGCTGCTGGAACAGCGGTCGCCAATGCCAGCGCTAAATTGCCACTGCCGGTGCCCACATCGATTGCCTGACGAAGGTGACTTGGCCAGCGCCGAAGTTCTTCGATCGCCCAACTGGCAAGCAATTCGGTTTCTGGGCGAACGACCAGGGCGCGCGCATCGGAGCGCAAATGCAGGTGACAAAACGCCATTTCTCCGAGGACATGTTGCAGCGGCATCCCGGTGCATCGCGCTTGCACATAGGAGGTGATTGTCTCGAGTTGAGCTGGTGTGAGTGCATCAACCATCACCAGGGGCCGGGCCACCACCGCGGTGAGAATTTGGTGGGCTTCGGCCCGTGGCGCAGAAATTCCCGCAGCGCGAAGGCGCGCATCAATTTGGCTGAGCGCCGCGGTGGGATTAGATGCCAGCTTCCAGTCGGTGTTGCTCATCGAGGGTGATTGCCGATTGGATAACCGGTTCTAATTCCCCGTTGAGAACCGTATCAAGATTGTAGGCTTTGTAGCCGGTACGGTGATCCGCAATTCGGTTTTCGGGGAAATTATAGGTCCGAATCCGCTCGGAACGGTCGACGGTGCGTACCTGGGAGCGCCGTGCTTCAGCGGCGGCCGCATCGGCTTCTTCCTGCCGTAGTTGGGCTAAACGGGCCTTGAGTACCCGCATGGCGGCTTCCCGGTTTTGAATTTGCGATTTCTCATTTTGCATCGAGACAACAATCCCGGTGGGTTCGTGGGTGATCCGCACCGCCGAGTCGGTGGTATTTACCGACTGGCCACCCGGACCGGAGGAACGATACACATCGATGCGGAGATCGTTTTCATCGATCTCAATTTCACCTTCGTCTTCCAACTCCGGTAGCACGAGCACACCGGCCGCTGACGTGTGGATGCGCCCTTGAGATTCGGTCACTGGAACCCGCTGTACGCGATGCACCCCGCCTTCGTATTTCAGGTGCGCCCACACTCCTTCTTCCGGAGTGACATTGCCGGGGGCACGAAAGGCGATCGTGGCATCTTTATAGCCGCCAAGATCCGACCAGGTTTCGTTCATCACGGTGGCTTTCCAGCCCTTATTTTCCGCGTACCGCAAGTACATGCGCGCCAAATCCGCGGCAAATAGCGCCGATTCAGCGCCCCCTTCACCCGCTTTGATCTCCATGATCACATCACGTGAATCATCGGGATCACGCGGGAGTAATACCTCGCGCAGCGTTTCGGTCGTTGTATTCGCCTGATCAATAAGTCCACCGATTTCGCTGGCGAACTCCGGATCTGTTTCTGCTAGATCTCGACCAGCTTGCAAGTCAGAAACCGCCGCGATAAAGGCCTGATAGGCGTGGTGGACGCGACCGAGTTCGGCATAGCGCCTGCCGACTTTGCGCGCTTTTGCCTGATCGGAGAGCACAGCGGGATCAGCCATCTGTGATTCGAGGTCGTGGTGCTCGGCCAGCAGTGGCTCGGCAGCGCTAACGAGCGAGCGTTCCTCCTCGCTCATTGCATCCCACACTTCGGGGGCGACCGCCATGTGCGTTCCTTTCGGGAAAGACGCCGACCAGTTGGTCGGCGTCTTTGCCACACAGTTGACTTACTTATTGCGTTTGCCGTAGCGCCGCTCGAAGCGGGCCACGCGACCACCGGTGTCGAGAATCTTTTGTTTGCCGGTGTAGAAGGGGTGGCAGGCCGAGCAGACATCCGCACGGATCGCTTCACCAGCTGTTGAACGGGTGGTGAATTCGTTACCGCAGGTGCATGTCACCTTGGTTTCACCATAATCGGGGTGGATACCCTTTTTCATTTGTGTCTCCTTAAGGAATTCGAGGGACGCCGGGTCCTGCCACGGCAGGTGAACCGGAACCAACGGGCTATTTTTCCACGTGCGGGTTAAAAGTGCAACCAGCGTGGTTAGGCGAATTCACCCGCGTGGGCTTCATCGCGATTCGCCGGTGTGGTCTTCACAATCGACATGAGGAATTCGGCGTTATTTTGCGTTTCACGTAGCCGTTTGAGCATTAACTCCAACGCCTGTTCCTTCTCTAAGCCAGCAATCAACCGGCGCAGTCGCCACATCACCTGCAGAGCTTGGCTCTCCACGAGAAGTTCCTCGCGGCGCGTCCCCGAAGCATTGACATCAACGGCCGGGAAAATCCGCTTATCGGCCAGCTGCCGCGACAGCCGAATTTCGGAGTTACCGGTGCCTTTGAACTCTTCAAAGATCACTTCATCCATCTTCGATCCGGTTTCAACCAACGCGGAGGCAAGGATGGTTAATGAGCCGCCATTTTCGATATTGCGCGCCGCCCCAAAGAACTTCTTCGGTGGGTAGAGCGCCGAGGCATCCACACCACCGGAGAGAATTCGCCCGGATGCGGGAGCGGCAAGGTTGTAGGCGCGCGACAGGCGGGTGAGTGAATCGAGCAGCACGACGACATCGCGTCCCATCTCCACCAGTCGTTTGGCGCGTTCAATCGCCAGTTCAGCCACGATGGTGTGATCGGATGCGGGGCGGTCAAAGGTCGAAGCAATCACTTCACCTTCCACCATGCGCTGCATATCGGTGACTTCTTCGGGGCGCTCATCCACGAGCACCACCATGAGATACACATTCGGATTATTGGCGGTGATTGAATTAGCGATCTGCTGCATCATCATTGTCTTGCCGGCTTTGGGCGGGGAGACAATCAACCCGCGTTGGCCCTTACCAATGGGGGCAACCAGGTCAATGATGCGTGGAGTAATTGCTTTCGCCGTGGTTTCCAGACGCAACATTTCGTTGGGATACAGCGGGGTGAGCTTGCCAAAGTGCGGGCGATCCTTCGCCTGGTCGACACTGCGACCGTTGACCGAATCGACGCTGACAAGTGGGTTGTATTTTTGCCGCTGTGAGCGCCGATCGTCTTCGCGAGGCTGGCGAATCTTCCCCACGACTGCATCTCCGCGGCGCATCCCATACTTTTTGACTTGACCCAGGGTGACATACACGTCATTTTCACCGGGAAGATAGCCGGTGGTGCGCACGAACGCGTAGTTGTCGAGTACATCGAGGATGCCGGCAACCGGGATGAGTACGTCATCTTCGCGGATCTCTGGACCGTGATCATCATCTCGCCCGCGTCGGCGATTACCGCGATCACGATTGCGGTCGTGGCGGTTACGTCGGCGGTTATTACGGTTGCGATCATTGCGGTTACGTCGACGATCGTCACGCTCGTCATTGTGCTCATTGCGGCGTTCACGTTTTTTCGCTGCCGCTTCTTCCAATTCCTCTAACGTGGGAACGTTATCGCCCTTGCGACTCTGATCTTTTTCCCGCTTCTTATCGTCACTGCCCTTATCGTCGCGGCTTTGACGCTCATCATGCCTCTGCCGTGCGCGTTGCCCACTTCGTTTCGAATCATTGCGGGCATTGTCTCGATCGTCACGCGATTTCTCGTCCCGAGATTTCTCAGTGCCGCTTTGTTCCTCACGCGCCTTATCTGCGGCGGGTGCTTCCTGGCGCTTCTTCCCGGTATTCGTGGTCTTCTTACCGGAGGTTTTCGACGCACCTTCATTTGCTGCGGTGCGCGCAGCACGAATTTCTTTAATCAGTTCGGGGCGACGTTTTTTCGTTGTATCGATCCCCAGCTGGGTAGCGATTTCCTGCAATTCACTCAGTCGCTTTGCAGACAGCGGACGCGACTTGGGTGCAGCATCGGATTTTTCGGACACGGGTTTCCTTTCCCCGGAAGACGAATAGGTAAAGACCGGGATTGCATCGTGTGATAGGCACCGTGGGCGCGCACTCCGCCACAGAACAAGGCAGACGCGCCAATATACCGGTAGTTATGCTAACACCTTTGCGCCACCGGTGTCGATGTCTAGGTTCCATACGCGCCAACGTTGTGCGCGCAGGGCCGAGGTGGTGAGCTCATCGAGCGTGCCAAAGACCAGGACAGTGGGTCCAGCTCCGGAGATTACCGCCGGATAACCACGCGAACGCAGTTGGTCGACTACCTGCATGGAAGCGGACAGCACATCACGACGGTAGGGCTGGTGGAGCCGATCTTCAGTTGCCGCCAATAACAGCTCGGGATGGCGAAGCGCATGGGTGAACATCATTGCCCGCGCCACGTTAAAGGCAGCGTCTCGGTGCGCAATCGTTTCCGGCAGCACCCCGCGCGCTTTTTTCGTCGCCAGTTGAAAATCGGGAATCACCACCGTGGTGGTGAGTTGCTCAGTATCGCAATCTAAAGCAACCGTCTGTGTGGTTCCGCTATCTGTCCACGCTAGTCGCACTCCCCCGTAAATGGCAGGTGCGGCGTTATCAGGGTGCCCTTCAATTTCCGTCGCCAGCTGCAGGACGTGGATCAGACCGAAGACTTCTTCCTGGTCGACCATGGCGCGCGCAGCCATGAGCCCGGCAACCACGGCGGCTGCCGATGACCCCAACCCCCGTCCATGTGGGATGGCATTGCGGCAGGTCAGTTGCAGCCCAGCTTGGGGCGCACCAGCAAAATCAAGACCGATCCGGATGGCACGCACCACCAGATGAGTATCATCGGTGGGCAGCTTGCCAGCGCCTTCACCGGTCACCCGCACTTCGGTCGGTCCGGTGGTTGCACGCACGGAAATCCGATCGCGTAAATCGAGCGCCATCCCGACACAGTCATATCCCGGACCGAGATTCGCACTGGTTGCCGGAACGGAAATCTCGACGTGGTCACGGCGAATTGCCACAGGTTACCTCAATTTCAATTGCGCGATAATCTGGTCGGTTTCAGGAGCAACCAGCGGTGGATTCACATCGGCGCCCTCCAGTGCCGTTGCGGTATCTTTCAGACCGTTACCGGTCACCGTACAGGTGATGAGCGCGCCGGCGGGTACCTCGCCAGCCTCGGCCTTCGCGAGCAACCCGGCAACCGAAGCGGCAGATGCCGGTTCGACAAACACCCCGACCTCTGCGGCAAGCAGCCGCTGAGCAGCGAGGATTTCATCATCACTGACCGCGTCAATCAGGCCGCCTGAATCATCGCGGGCTGCCACCGCATAGTCCCACGAAGCAGGCGCTCCAATGCGGATTGCGGTGGCGACGGTTTCCGGATTAGCAATCGGCTCACCGGCCACAAATGGCGCCGCCCCCGCAGCTTGGAATCCCCACATCCGAGGCACCGTGTCTGTTTTTGGCGGTAGGTGTGTGCTTGGATGGTCAAATGAGGTCGCGGTCATCCGACCGGCATATTCGTTAAATCCCATCCAATAGGCGGAAATATTTCCCGCATTTCCCACCGGCAAGCAGTGAATATCAGGGGCGCGTCCGAGGGCATCAACGATTTCGAAGGCCGCGGTCTTTTGTCCCTGTAACCGATAGGGGTTGACCGAGTTCACCATCGCGGTATCGGTGCGTTCAACAATTTCACGCACCACCCGCAGGCAGTCATCGAAATTGCCATCAACACTGACCAGTTCCGCACCGTGCACGATGGCCTGGGCAAGTTTCCCCAGCGCAATTTTACCTGCCGGGAGCATCACAATACAGCGCAGCCCCGCACGTACCGCATAGGCGGCAGCTGACGCGGAGGTATTGCCGGTCGATGCGCAGATCACCGCGTTGGCACCGCGTTGGACGACCTCGGTGATCGCGGTCGTCATTCCCCGATCTTTAAAGGAGCCGGTCGGATTTGCCCCTTCGACCTTCACATAGACCTCAGCGCCAACCCGCGTGGAGATCGCGGGAGCAGCGAGCAGCGGAGTCCCGCCTTCCAACAGGGTGACCGCGCCGGCGGTTGCAAGGGGCAACCGCTGGGCATATTCGGCGATGATTCCGCGCCACTGATGAGCCATGGCTATCCTTCCACTTCGATAACCCACTGAACATTGGCCACCACGTCACATTCGCGCAGCTGCGAAATTGCCTCGGCCAGCTGACCGTAGCTGGTGGCGTGGGTTGTTAACGACAGTACCGCATCGTGCCTGGCCCTCGTGGCTTGTTGTACCTTGGCAATCGATACGCCAGCATCGGCGAAGATCTGCGCTACTTTGGCGAGCACACCTACCGTATCGCGCACCAGCAAACGCACCTGGTAAATCCCAATTCGCTCGTCACTGGCAAGCACCGGCAGAGCCGCATAGGGAAGTTCACGGGGGGCGTGACCGCCGCTGACACGTTTGGCTGCTGCCGCCACCACATCGGAGAGCACCGCGGATGCAGTCGGTGCTCCACCGGCGCCTTGACCGGTGAACATCAAACGCCCAGCGGCTTTCGATTCGGTGACAACCGCATTGTCGGCGCCGCTAATTGATGACAGTGGGTTGGACAGTGGCACCAGCGACGGGGCTACCCAGATGCTGATCCCTTCGGCGCGCCGCTCCGCGGTGGCGATCAGTTTCACGCGGTACCCTTCATCTTTGGCCGCCTGCAACTGTTCGGGAGTTAGCTCGCTAATGCCTTTGGTGTGGACCTGGTCGAGGGCGACACGCGAATGGAAGGCGATGGACGCCATAATCGCAATTTTGGCGGCCGCATCATACCCGTCAATATCGGCACTCGGATCGGCTTCTGCATATCCCAGATCCTGCGCAGTTTTCACTGCTTCGGCGAAGGTTTTACCTTCGGTTTCCATCATGTCGATCACCACGTTGGTGGTGCCGTTCACAATGCCAGAAATACGGGTGACTTCATCGCCAGCTAGGGATTCACGTAACGCGTAGACCACCGGGACGGCACCCGCGACGGCAGCTTCGTAATACAGATCAACATCGTTATCAACCACCGCTTGGTACAGTTGCGGGCCGTGCGCGGCAAGTAGCGCCTTATTGCCGGTGATCACCGAAGCGCCATGATTGATGGCGCGCAAAATTAAGCTGCGTGCCGGCTCAATTCCACCAATGAGTTCGATGACCAGATCGGCGCGCTCGACCAACTCCTCTGCTTCGGTGGTGAGCAGCTCGGTGGGGACATGGTCGGGACGAGTTGCCTCAAGATCGCGCACCGCGATCCCGGTGAGTTCCAATTTCGCGCCGCAACGTGCTTCGAAGTCGGCGGCTTGTTCTTGCAGCAGTCGCACCACTTCTGATCCGACTGTGCCACATCCGAGAAGGGCTACCTGTAATGCTGAAGTGCTCATGGAGGTGACCTTAGCGTGTTGTCTAGGTGTTGGGCGGACCGTCTTAGAAGTTAAGCATCGCCGAGTGCCGTATCGGTGGCAAACAGGTCGGTCAGGGTTTCTGGACGCACCCACCAACTGCTCGCACCTGCATTGACGGCAAGGACTCCAGGGCGCAACGCCAGATTGTAATTTGACGCCATTGAGCGCCCGTAGGCGCCAGTTGCTGGCATCACCAGCAGATCACCCGCAGTGACATCCGCTGGCAGGTCAATATCGGCGATGAGAATATCACCCGATTCACAGTGCTTACCGACAACACGGCTTGCACACGTGGGGGCTTTGGCAGGGCGGTTGGCGAGGGTGGCCGTGTAGCTCGCCTGATAGAGCACCGGCCGGATATTGTCGGACATCCCCCCGTCAACGGCCACATACCGGCGGGTCTTGCCTTCGGCAATGGTGACATCTTTCGTGGCGATCACCGGATAGCACGTCACCATGACGGGGCCGGCAATAGACCGCCCCGGCTCGATCGATAGCTTCGGGACATCATCACCGCTTGCCGCGCAGCTTTCACGCACCTGTTTTGCCAACACGTCAGCAACATCTTTCGCTCGCAGCGGTGTTGGGTCAGCGCCGGTGTAGGCAATCGCGTAGCCACCTCCCAAGTCGAGTTCTGGCACGGCGATGTCCGCTTCGATCAGACGGTGGCGCAGCTGGCACAGCTTCTTTGCCGCAAGGGCAAATCCTTGCAGGTCGGTGATTTGCGAGCCAATGTGCGAATGGAGACCTACCAGGCGTAACTCCGGGGTGTGCGCGATGGTACGTGCCGCTCGTTCCGCAGCACCGGTCGTCAACGAGAGACCGAATTTTTGGTCTTCATGGGCGGTGGCAATATATTGATGTCCTCCAGCATGGACACCGGTAGTCACCCGCACCATGACGTTGGCACGCGTGTCATAGTGGCGACTAATGGCGGCAATCCGGGCAATTTCATCTTCGTTATCGACGATAATCCGACCAATATTGTTGCTGATCGCCAGGTGCAGCTCCGCATCGGTTTTTGCATTACCGTGCAGTCCCACATTGGCCGGATTAGCTCCCGCCCGCAGGGCCAAAGTCAGTTCCCCCAGTGAGGCAGTATCAATCCCGAGCCCCAATTCACTTAGCGTCTGGACGAGTTTGCCGCATAGGAAGGCTTTCCCGGCGTAATACACCTGCGCTCCAGCCATGCCATAGCCCGACCAGCAGGCTTCCTCCATGGCGGCGCGCCAGACTTCAGCACGCCCGCGTAAGGCCGCCTCATCCAAGACGATCACGGGTTGGTGGCCGGTGAGCGCATCACCGAGGGTTTCTCTATTGAGCGCCACGCCGCCAATGGAGAGCACACCGTTGGCATCACGGCAGGTGTTGGTGGGCCATAAATCGGGGCGTGTGGCTGGTTCGGGGCAGGTATTTGTCGCCATGCTTACATCCGCTCTGGTGCACTGACGCCGAGAATGTCCAGTCCATTACGCAACACCTGGGTGACGGCGTCATTCAGCCACAGGCGGGTGTGGTGTAGCGCGCTGATCTGTTCATCGGCGCGCGGGGTAACGCGGCAGCGCCCGTACCAGGCATGGTAGGCCCCGGCCAGATCTTCGAGGTAGCGTGCAATACGGTGCACCTCACGCGTTTCAGCAGCCAATTCCACAACGCGTGGATATTGGGCTAGCTGACCGAGCAGTTCCACTTCAGATCGATCGGTCAGCGATGCCGGATCGAAGGCTTTGTCGCGTTGGACCCCTGCCTTATCTGCATTGCGCGCCACGTTACGGGTTCGTGCGTGCGCGTATTGCACGTAGTAGACAGGATTGTCATTATTTTGCTGTTGCAGATCTTCAGCACGCAGATCCAACGTCGTATCGGTGGGGTAGCGTGCCAGGGTGTAGCGCAGTGCATCCGCGCCGATCCATTCGATCAGGTCGTGCAGGTTGATGACATTACCGAGACGTTTGCCCATCCGGGCGCCAGAAATATTAATGAACTGGCCGATGAGGATTTCAATGTTGACCTTCGGATCATCGCCCGCACAGGCAGCGATGGCTTTCATCCGTCCAACATAGCCGTGGTGATCGGCACCGAACAGGTAGATCTTATAGGGAAAACCGCGGTCTTTTTTATCGAGGTAGTAGGCCGCATCGGCTGAGAAGTACGTTTTCGCACCGTCGGCTTTAATGAGGACACGGTCTTTATCGTCACCAAAATCTGAGGTGCGCAACCAAACCGCGCCACCTTCTTCAAAGACGTGTCCCTGTTCGCGCAGCCGGTCAATTGCCGCATCGATCGCGCCGGTATCATGCAGGTTATCTTTTTCGGAAAACCACACGTCGAAATGGACGTTAAATTCGGCGAGTGTATCTTTAATATGCTGCAGTTGCGCCGCATAGCCGAGCTCACGAGCAACGTCAATCGCTTCGTCTTCTTCAAGGGTGAGCAGATCTGGACGCTCGTGGAGAACCTCATTGGCCAAATCGTTAATATATTCGCCCGGATAGCCATCCTCGGGGACCTCTTCACCGCGAGCGCGCGCGAGGATGGACACCCCGAAATTATGCATCTGCACACCAGCATCATTGATGTAGTACTCCGGGGTGACACTCGCACCGGCTGCTCGCAGCGTACGTACGAGCGCGTCACCGACTGCCGCCCACCGGGTGTGACCGATATGGAGCGGGCCGGTGGGGTTGGCGGAAATATACTCGAGGTTGATATTGCGACCCGCGAGGGTAGTCCCGCGGCCATAATCCTTCCCGGCATTAACGATCGTGCGTGCCA